>CAZKOK010000635.1:0-2303 GCA_964554355.1 uncultured Spirochaetia bacterium
TATCAGGGCAATTACCAGTATCAGAAGCCCGATTGCTGCCAGGTATATCCATGGATACATGGGCCAGCGCAAGACACTGGTAATTGAATTTGCAGCTTTCATTCGAGCCGCATATTTAATTGTCTGAGTAAAAGCAATAGAGAACATAGCTATACTGAGAAGGGCACTGAATAGATCAAGTATACCTCGCACTTTTAATGGAAATCTGTCATACAGGATGGTTATACCCAGATTTTCTCCCCTGTACTGTGAAACCGGAAAGGAAAAGAATACAGAAAGTGCAAACAATATTTTGCTCAGTTCGAAGGTTCCCGGAATGGGTTTGGTAAATATATACCTGCCCAGAACATCAAAGACTGTCAGGGCGAGAAGAATAAAGATAGCAGCCATACCTACCCTCGCAGACAGCTCACAGCATACTTTAACAATTTTTTTGATCAATTGCATAATAACCACCTTAAAAATCAGGCTTAACTCTGCAAAACAATGTTATTGCCCCATAGCTAAACTCATATTTATGATAAGAGAAACGGTTTCTGCGAAACAAAAGTTTTGCAGAAACCATTAGTGTCAAATAAGTTTATAGTATTTATTTGTATTTCTTGGCAGCTTCAAGAGCAAGAGAATATAACTCTTTCCCGGGTTTTCCTGCATCCTCAAGTTCCTGAACCCAGCCATCGATTAGCGGACCGACAATTGCATGGAATTCCTTCATATCTGCATCAGAAAATTTAATGATATCTTTTCCCTCTTCTTTAGCATTATTCATGGCATGTTGGATTTCAACATCATACTGTTTGCCGATTCTTTCAGGGAATGTGTTAACTATGTCCATGATGATTTTCTGATCAGCTTTAGAAACTTTATTCCATAATTCTTTGTTTGCGAACATAATCAAAGGGGTTGTGTACATATTCATCTCAATAATCTGGTTGGTAACCTCCATAAGTCTGAAAGATATCAGCGCACTGGGTGCCATTACCGTACCATCCACAATTCCACGATCCATGGCATCATAAAGGTCGCTCACGGGAAGACTGACTTCCACGCCGCCGATTTTTTCAATTACATCGTTGTAGATTGGTCCGGGGGATCTGAGTTTTAAACCCTTAAGATCTGAAAGGCCTTTAATTCCTTTTTTAAGAAGGATGTGTCCGAGGTCTGTACCTCCGAACCAAAGTAATTCTGTATCAGTATATTCATATTTACGCAACATAGGAGTCATTTCTTTTGCTACCATGTTTGCCTGAAGTGCTGACTCGAACATGAAGGGATATTCCAGAATCTGCGACATCGGGAATCTTCCCGGAGTATAAGCGGGAAGTACAAATCCCATTCCTGCAACTCCGCTTACAACAGCGTCGTAGGTATCCTGAGGTGAAGCTAAAGCGTTACCGGGATGTACAATTATTTCGACCCTGCCTTCTGTTTTTTTAGTTACTTCTTCAGCAAAAGGTACCAGCATATTCACATGCACAGGGTGTACAGCAGGTAGAAAATGATTCATGTGGAAAACTACTTTTTCGCTTTTCTCTGAACGCGTGCATCCCGGCAGAACTGCACCGATCACAAGAATTATGATCGCCGCAGGCAAAACCCGGGCAATTTTTTTAATCGTGGTCATAATTAATTCTCCTTTTAAATTTATCCCTGGATGTTTTAGATGAATATTTTCATCGAGGATATTCAAGAATAACATTGGTTTTTCAAAATTGTCAAATTATTTTTAATCTGCATTTAGAGTTTAAAAAAACAGAAAATTTCTTCCGGGGCCATAAAGGAGTAATTTGATCCAAATTATTTCTTAATGAAGTGATACCTTCCTTTTTTAATACTGAATCTCAATTATATGCAGCTGTGTATGTTCAGGGAGCCATTATAGTGAAGTGGGTCAGGCATTCTGTCATTTTCCTGCAAAGATCATACTTTCCTTCATGCAGGCACCAATCGAAAAGAATACCTCTGGCAATCATAAAATAATAATCGCAAAGATCTGCTGCAGTTTTTTCAGATTTTAAAGTACCTGTCTGCAGACCATTCTCCAGAATATCGGTTAGTAAAACCTGCATATATCTGCCTATTTTAATAAAATTAGTGTTCCTGGCGTTCATCATCTGTGTCATGATGCTTACCCCGGTTTTTTCACAGTATAAGGCATAGTAATGAAAATATTCGATAATTCCTTCAGGGGTGGATCCCTTTCTCAGGCGTTCTTTTACTGTCTCTTCAAAATAATGATCTGCGCGGGTATATATTTCATAGAAAACTTCGTTTTTTGAATTATAATAATTATAAAAAGTACC
>CAZKOK010000636.1:0-2298 GCA_964554355.1 uncultured Spirochaetia bacterium
TTTCACCATAGCGATAAATCAGCTTCTGCAGCGCAGTTATCAGAAAAGACTGGAAACCATTGCCGAATCCGATCCGCTAACCGGAATAGCCAATCGGCTGCACTTTGACGATCATTTTTCACGCGCTGTTTACAGATTTTCCAGGTTTAAAACTGATTTCTGTATTGTAATGACCGATATTGACGGATTTAAGCAGATAAATGATACATACGGACATCTGACAGGAGATAAAATTATCAAGTCCATCTCTGAGCTGATAAAAAACAACATCCGGTCAATTGATTCACTGGCAAGATGGGGCGGTGATGAATTTACCATGATTATTGAAGGAACCATCGGGCAGGCTGAAGATATTATAAATAGAATAATCAAAAATATACCCGGGACAAAAAGCGATACAGTCGGCAAAGCCATTGTCCAACCGACGCTGAGCTGCGGAATAACCCAGTACAGATCGAATGAGTCGCTGCGGCAGATTATAAAAAGGGCTGATTCGCTGATGTACAAGGCAAAAAAACAGGGTAAAAACCGGATTGTAACGGGATAGGAAAAAAAATTTTCCATAAAAGCATATAAAAAACCCGGGGCGATGACCCGGGTTTACTGCTTCACGCACAATTCTTTATAATATTTCCAGATAAACCAGCGTCTGATTCAGCAGCTGATATGCCACTTCGCCGAATGTAATTGGTCCGTACATGCCCTGGGTAATTTTGCCTTCAAGTTCCGAGTACAGAAAATTAAGGATACAGTTGCATGAAAATGCCGCCTTCACGCCTTTCGGCAGGGCTTCCTGAAAATGCTGTACATAACTGGGGACAGGTTCGGCAAATTTGTATTCCACTTCCCTGAAAACAGGGGCATAAAAATTCACTACATCTTCCTCAACATCCTGAATGCTGACATTCACGTTTGCACCTGAATAATTCGCTACCAGAGGAAGTTTTGTGTCAATGTTGCTGTTCCTTATATACTCTGCCAGGTTTTGTTCTTCGCCATTAATAAGACATGTTCCGGCCGAAAAACCTTCCTTGCTGAATTTTATTGACGCTCCGCCGCCCTGGCTGAATACATTCACGATTCCAATCCGGGCAATTTTCCCGGCTGCAAGCGAACAGTGCATTACAACCGCTTTGTCATCCATGGCCCGCCCTGTTTTGCCGTTAAAAACCTTGGGTGAAATATTCCCAAGATCATCAAGCAGAACACCGCTTATCCAGCCCAGAATCGGTGTAACAAAGATGTTTTTAAAATCAGGCGCGTCCGATGCATACCTGACATGGACCGGAGATGTAGCCGGTATTATTATAAAACTGAATCCGTCTTCACAGGCATCAGCTGTGATATTCTGAATGGTTGATTCACCGTACTCTGTAATTTTCTCGCATGCGGCTTCAGCGGGGAGTTCTGTACAATAGATCCTGTCCATGCTGACGGTCCCGCCGTCTTCTGTCATGAAATAGGGGATTGTGCCTGCTATCCAGTTTCCTTTCGGCAGTTTCCTCAGCTGGTTCTCAGCCCCGGCCAGCAGAAGAGCCTTGCCTCTTTCAATTTCTTTTGATATTTCTGATACTGTACTAAACATCATTCCTCCTATTCAAACAACTCTTTTAAATCATCCTGGGAAATCTTCTCGTATTTTGTAAAAAATGAAACAAGTTCATCCACACATTTACTCATGGTCTCGGCTGACTGATTCATTCTGTAAGCCCTCTGGTTTCTTGACACACACAGTCCTGCCGCTACAGTTTTATATTCCTTTGAGATTTTCCCTTCAATAATATCTTTCCATTTTGGATCTGTTTTTTCAGGGATCATACGGACCTCCTCCTTACTGGTATAAAGAGTAATAAAATGGATTTTTATTAGCAAATTTATTGTTGAGAATTTATATTTTTATCTATAAACACACATCTGCAGGCGTCAACAATCGCTGACACCTGCATTCGGGTTCAGCCATGGAATAATCATCTATTTCTTCTTCTCCGGAGTACTCAGCACAATTTTGTCTTTGTCCTTGCTTACAAGCAGTTTATCTACCCCGGATTCCTTCAATTCATCTACAAAATCCCTGGGCAACTGCAGCCGGCCTGTCTTGTCGAGTACAACCATTTCGATGTGTGAATCATCGTCTTCCTCAAAACCTTCGCCTTTAAGTCCTTCAAGCTGCTTTTTATAAAAACGCTTGTGTATAAATTCGCTGGATACTTTCCCGTCACGGATGGCGACAATACGGTCGACTTTCCGGGACAGTGTCAGATCGTGAGTAACAATAACTATTGTAATTCCCAGTTTTTT
>CAZKOK010000637.1:0-2283 GCA_964554355.1 uncultured Spirochaetia bacterium
CAGTCCTATATCCAGAACATCAGATACAAAATTGATATCAACACATTGCACAGGCTTGATGCTGATACACTCAGCCTTAATGAAATAGGACGGGTCATAATTGAAACGGCCCGTCCGCTTTACATAGACCCATATAAAAACAACAGACAAACCGGGTCCTTCGTTCTTGTTGACCCGCACAGCTATCACACGGTCGCGGCGGGAATGATTATCCGAAGCTCGGAAAGTCATCAGCTGGACATTTTTGCAATGCAGAAATCATCAAATGTCGTATTTGAAAACAGGATAATACAGCGAAGTATGCGTGAAGAAAGAAACAGACACAAGGCCTGCGTTTACTGGCTTTCAGGGCTTTCCGGTTCCGGAAAATCAACAATAGCCAAAAAACTTGAAAAAGAACTGTTTGATGCCGGGAAGCAGGTTTACCTGCTTGACGGAGATAATATAAGGCATGGTCTGAACGGCGATCTGGGGTTTTCGGAACGCGACCGCTACGAAAACATCCGCCGGATTGCCCAGACAGCGCGTCTGCTTTTTGACGCAGGATTTATAGTAATCTGTACCTTTATCAGTCCAAAACAGGAAATGAGGGACTTTGCACGAAGTCTTTTCCCTGAAGGCAGTTTTAAGGAAGTTTTTATCAGATGCGACATTGAAGAATGCAAAAATCGCGACCCCAAGGGCCTTTACAAAAAGGCGCTGGCCGGAGAAATTCATAATTTCACAGGAATCCACCAGCCTTATGATGCACCGGAAAATCCTGAAATTGTAATCGATACCATGGAAAAAAGTATTGATGACTCTGTCGCTGTCCTGAAAAGGGACATCCTTGAAAACTGATTAAATCAGATTAAAAGAACAGTCAGACCTGAAAGTACAAGTACTGCAAGCAGCCCGATACGGAGTGCCTTTCTGGGGACATGATTTACAAAATAAGCGCCGACAGCGGCACCGGCAATTACTCCGGGCGAAAGCCCTGCGAATACAAGCCAGTCTACCCTGCTGTAGATAATATGAATAACCGAAGAAACAAGAAGCACGGCAGCTGCAACAAAGCTGGTAGTTCCCACAGAATTGGGTGCCGGAAGTTTTAATACAAACATAAACAGAACAACAATGATTGATCCCGAGATGGCGGTCGTTCCCATCAATGCTCCCAGAAAAAGTCCAAGGAAAGGCGTGATAATCCTGCTGAAATCGGTAACTTCAAGCTTTCTCAATTCAGCCTTGTGAATATAATAGCGGTAAAAAAGCATGCAGACTGAAATAATTATTATAATTCCGATAACAAATCTCAGGGGCATTACAGAGTTGAAATTCCCGATGAACACTGCGGACAGTATCGCCGCCGGAATCGCTGTTATGCAGAACCTGAGGGCTATCTGGGGAACTATATTGCCGTTCCTGTAGTGTTCGATAGAACCTGATATCATCATCACAAAACCGGCTGCCGACATTGTTCCGACAGCAGTTACCGGATCCATTTTAAAAAGAAGGATAAGCCCGGGAGTTCCTATCAGACCTTTGCCGATTGCAGTAAATCCGACGAGAAGGCCGACGAAAAGCCCGAAGAGAGCGTACAAGAAAAGCTGTATTAAAACAGAATCGTGCAATAATTATTCCTGATTTTCTGTAAAGTTGTTGAATCATAAATAAAGGATGAATATTGGTCAATATGCATTAATCTTGACTGTTTCTGTTTCAGCAGCAGAATCAGGGTTTTTTGCCGCTTAAAAAGATTGAGAATTCAAAGAATACTATTACAATATCCGGAAATAAATCTTCCAGGTGAATAAAATATTCCTTCTTTCGAATCATTTATTGAAAAAAACATGAATTAGGTATACATTAATGCCTGCTTACATAATAATAAAATACATTTGATATACACTGGGAAAATATTATGATCATCATAGCAGGCGCCGGCTTTTCCGGAGCAGTGCTGGCCAGGAAATACGCTGAAGCCGGCAAAAAAGTTATTGTAATTGAAAAACGGGACCACACCGGCGGTAACTGCCACGATTTTTATAATGAAGCCGGCATACTCGTCCCGCTTTACGGACCGCATTTCTTCCACACGAATCTCGAAGAAGTGAAAGAATTCGTTTCACGGTTTTCCAGCTGGATGCCATATGAGCACAGGGTCCTGAGTTTTATTGACGGAATGCTGGTTCCTGTCCCTGTTAATATAACTACGGTCAATACCCTGTTTGGTCTCGATATAAAAAACAGTGATGAAAAGGAAGATAACGCGACATGGGCCGATCCCCTCGACATGAATTT
>CAZKOK010000638.1:0-2274 GCA_964554355.1 uncultured Spirochaetia bacterium
CAAGAGGATGTCCGGAAAAATAAAAGCCGAGATTTTCTTTTTCCTGTCTGAGTATTTCAAGCTGGTTCCATTCTTCCATATGCTGCATTGCTATGCCGGCCAGTTCAGGAACCTCTTTTTCATCAAACAGACTAGATTGTCCGTACCGGGTGTTTTCCTTCTTCTTTGTCACAAACTCCAGGGCTTTTTCCAGATTTGCCATCAGTGTGGCCCTGTTTGTTCCCATCGAATCAAAAAGACCTGCCTTGATGAATGTTTCGATTACTTTTCTGTTGACGGTTTTCAGGTCAACCTTTTCCAAAAAATCGGAAAATGACCTGAAGGCGCCTTCTGTGTCCCTTGCCCGGATAATTTCCTGAACAGCGGCGGAGCCGACATTCTTTATCCCGATAAGTCCGTAGGATATTTTCCCGTCCACAACAGTAAAGTTTTCATCGCTGATATTCACATCAGGCGGGGTTATTTCAATTCCCATGTTCCTTATACTTGTAATATATTCTTTGAATGTATCAGGATTTGAGACTTCATTGGTAAGATTTGCAGCCATGAATTCAGCAGGGAAATTTGCCTTAAGGTATGCTGTCCGGTAGGCAATTATCGAATACGCAGCGGCATGCGATTTATTAAAACCGTAGCCTGCAAAAGGCTTGAGCATTTCGAATATATCTTCGGCTTTTCGGGCCGCATAACCTTTTTTTACCGCGCCGTCGATAAACTCGACTTTCATTTTTTCCATTTCCTTGACTTTCTTCTTGCCCATGGCGCGGCGGAGAATATCCGCTTTTCCAAGAGAAAAACCGCCTATTATCCTGGCAACTTCCATAACCTGTTCCTGGTAGACTATTACCCCGTATGTGGGTTTAAGCACTTCTTCCAGTGAAGGGTTCGGGTACTGAATTTTCTGTTTTCCCATTTTGGAATCGATAAATTGCGGGATATACTGCATTGGTCCCGGACGATAAAGCGCATTGAGTGCTATCAGGTCTTCTATTGAACTCGGTTTTGCGCGGCGCAGGATACCCTGCATCCCGGAACTTTCAAACTGGAATACAGCCGTGCTTTTACCTTCTCCCAGCATGGCAAAGGTAATCGGATCATCTTCGGAAATTTTATCAATATCAAATTCAGGATTTTTTTTATGAATAAGTTTGACTGTATTTCCGATCAGGGTAAGGGTCTTGAGACCGAGGAAGTCCATTTTTACCAGACCGCATTCCTCAAGCTGGTCCATGGTGAATTCGGTGGAAACCTGATCGGTTTTCGGGTCCTTGTAGAGAGGTACGTATTCCGTAAGTTTTGACCTGCCGATTACAAGACCGCAGGCATGGGTGGAAGCGTGCCGGTTAAGGCCTTCCAGAATTTTTGCAGAGGAAATAAGCTGGCTGTAAATACCGCCTTTCTGTTCATACTCTTTCAGTTTAGGTTCCATTTCCAGCGCATCTTTGAGTTTGATTTTGGGGCCCTCAGGCACCAGCTTGGAAATGTTGTTGGCCTCGTTAAACGGTATATCAAGGACTCTTGCGACATCTTTCAATACAGCTTTTGTTTTAAGCGTACCGAATGTGCAGATTGAAGCAACCTTGTCCATGCCGTATTTCTGTGTTACATAATCGATTACTTCAGACCGTCTTTCGAAGCAGAAGTCAATATCAACATCAGGCATGGAAATTCTTTCGGGATTCAGAAACCGTTCAAACAGCAGATTGTATTTCAGAGGATCTACGTCGGTTATTCTCATTCCATAGGAAACTATTGAGCCTACGCAGGACCCGCGGCCCGGACCGACAGGGATTCCGTTGCGGCGGGCAAAATCAATAAAGTCCCATACGATTAGAAAGTAGCCTGTAAAATCCATTGAAAAAATCAGATTCAGTTCATATTCGGTCCTGCTTCTGATTTCGTCTGTAATTTCAGGATACAGTTCATTAAGGCCTTTGTATGTAATATGGCGCATGTATTCTTCGGCTGAAGGGAATTCCCCGGGTATTTTATATTCCGGCAGCAGCGGGCCGGGAAGATTTATCCGGATATCGCACATCCCGGCAATTTTGACGCTGTTTTCCAGAGCGCCCGGATATTTTGAAAAGAGGGCGGACATTTCTGCAGCAGTTTTAAAATAAAATTCGCTGCTTTTGAAATTCATCCGGTTTGTGTCGGTAATCTTTTTATTTGTGCCGATGCATATAAGTATATCCTGGGCTTCTGCGTGGTTCTTTTCGAGATAATGAATATCATTGGTGGCGACAAGCGGGATCCCTGTTTTTTCGGATATTT
>CAZKOK010000639.1:0-2271 GCA_964554355.1 uncultured Spirochaetia bacterium
TGCTTCTGGGATCACCGGAAGAGAGAATCAGGGCTGAAAAAAGGATTTTGCATATGAAAAAGAAAGGTTTCGGACTAAGGATAAAATTTGCATTATGGATGACGGCACTTGTGCTTCTGATTGTACTGCTCGTTGCAATTCCATTGGGCATTTATATGACAGCCACTCAGGAGGAAAACCTTGCATCAGGACTTGATGATACGGTTACTGTATTAATGGACAGTCTTGTGTCTTCACTGACCAATCCTCTTAAGAATCAGGGAATTGCCGAAATGCAGACTGCTCTGGGATTAAGACAGAGTCTGGATGATGCTGTATATGTAACACTCACCGGTCCGAAGGAAAGGACGGACCTCAATCCCGATTACAGCACCGAACCGATTGAAATTGATTATTACTGGATAAGCGATGACCCTGACCTGAACAGCAAGCTTGGAATCGGTGAGAATGAGGACCCATTCGCTGGCGAAGACAAGCTTACGGATTCCATTTCCGGAATGCTTGAGGAATACAGACTTAAGCTTGAACAGGAAATGGAGCAGACGGACCTTCCAAAAATAGATGTTGAATTAGCCAGGTTAAAAAAAGAGTCGGACAACACTCTTTTTTCCAGCGATTTCAGAAACGAAGCTGAACGGCAAAGAGCTATGGATGCTATAAACAGCCAGATTGCATCGTATGAAAAACGGCTTGATGAATTACTGTCCGGCTTTATGAACAGGCCGAAAAGTTTTCCCGAATATTCGGCCCAGAAAATAGATGCAGACAATACCGAATATCTTTTTTACCTGCCGATTTTGTACAGGACAAACTGGGACCCCTGGTTTGTTCACGGTTTTGTCAGGCTTTCCGTATCAACTGAAAGACTTGTCGGGCAGGTAAACTCTTCAAAAAATGTCCTTTTCATAATCACAGCCGGAGTTGCTGCCCTGGCAATTGCCCTTGGTATACTCGGTGCACTTATTCTGGCAACAATTATTATTTCACCTATCCGCAAACTGGTGCAGGCAGTTGAAGTTATCAGAGACACGGAAGACAAGGAAGATCTGAAGGGTCATGAAATTGTTGTCAAAACAAAGGATGAAATCGCGCTTCTTGCTGATGCGGTCAACCAGATGACATCTGGTCTTGTTAAAGCGGCAGCTGCAAGCAAGGACCTGACCGTAGGCAAGGAAGTCCAGAAAATGTTTATCCCGCTGGAAAAAGATGAAGCCGGCAGGAAGCTTACTACAGGAAAGGAAGATCTGCCGGAAGTCTCTTTCTTCGGTTATTATGAAGGCGCCAAAGGTGTGTCCGGAGATTATTTTGATTACCAGCGCCTTGATGATTCATATTATGCAATAATCAAATGCGATGTTGCCGGAAAAGGGGTCCCGGCGTCTCTGATTATGGTAGAAGTTGCAACGATTTTCATTGACCATTTCAAGGCTTGGAATCCCGAAAAACCCAACCTGAAACTTGTTGGTCTGGTAAACCGGATCAACGACCTTCTGGAAGAGAGAGATTTCAAGGGCAGATTTGCGGCCCTTACAATATGTCTGATGAATATAAAAACAGGGAAATGCCTGGTTTGCCATGCCGGAGATAAATTCCTGAAATATTATGACGGAAATAAAAAGAAGCTTGTTTACAAGGAACTTCCCGAAATTCCTGCAACAGGCGTATTCCCGACTATGATGCTTGAAATGCGCGGCGGATATCAGCAGATACCGCATACACTCAAGCCCGGCGACACCATGATACTTTCCACTGACGGAATTGATGAATCGCAGCGTCTTCTCCGTGATGAAAAATTCAATCCGATAAGCACCCCCGATGAAAATGCAAGAGAAGGAAAAATCACAGCTGAAGAGCTTGGAGCAGAACGTTTTAACAAAATAATTGAAACCGTATTCAATAAAGGAATCTACAGACTTGAAAAACAGCATAATCCTGTGAAGGATGAAGAACTTGTATTCAATTTTAGCGAACTGGAAGGAACCGCAGAGGATGCAGTCATGGCCCTGATTTCCATTGAAAGAATCTGGCGTCTGTATCCCGATCCAGGAGCAACAGGAGATGACAGGATCCAGATTGACAGAAAAGCAGATGAATTCCTCAGGAAAACATTTAACAGATACAGCGCCTATTTCCATACACCGGTTGAAATGGAAGTCCGGAACGAATATATTTATTTTGCGTATCTTAAGGAAGACGAACAGTTTGACGATCTGACAATTCTTGGTATTATGAAGAAGTAAAAAATGATAAACAGGGAAAATGTATGGCTTT
>CAZKOK010000640.1:0-2269 GCA_964554355.1 uncultured Spirochaetia bacterium
TTTTTCTTTAAAATAATATCACTGATCGCGACTTTGCCCATGTCATGCAGAATACCGCCTACATATGCATCATCAAGAAGATAGCGGTTTTTTCTTTTAAAATTCTTGGCCAGATTATATGCATAAAACGCAGCACGCCGGCTGTGGTCCTGAAGCCATTTCTGCTGATCGGACAAAAGTTTCTGGGTTCCATATGAATAAAGCAGGTTTCTCAGACCTCTTAATCCCAGAAGTTTTACAGCTTCCACAATATTATCAACTTTTTTGGGAAGCATATATGCGGCCGAATTAACGACCTTGAGAAGGTCTCCTGTAAGCGATAGATCAAGGCTTATTTCCCTGGCAATATCAGTAATTTCAGATGTGGGATCGCTTATCAGTTTCTGGATATAAACAATATTTTCCGGAAACTGGGGAAGGGCATTGATTTCGGCAACGATTTCCCTGGCAAGATCTTCCAGATTATCTATATGAACTTCGGAAAAGGGAATTGTTATACGCGCAACTGTCTCGTCATTTTCATTGTCAATATCAAAAGCATCTTCACTCAGGCCGATCTTTTTAAGCATCAGCACAAGAATTACAATTCCCAGACCCGCACCTTCGGAATCGTCAAGAACCGAAGTAAGCGCCTCCTCCATCGAATCAAAAGCCCTCGATCTGGCAATCCTGTCGTATACCCGCATCTGCTCTTTCTGTGAAATCTGGGCATTGTTATGAACACTCAGGGTAAAACTCCGGCCCTTTGCATGAAAGACAACTTTTACATAAAGGCCTGCTTCCTTCTGCTTCCCAAGATAAAAATCGATATTATCAAGCGTTTCCTGTTTGAATGTTTCCATTCCGACTTTGTAGTCTTTTGAATTATTTATATTAAGTTCCTTGTCCTGGAAATAAACCCTCTTTGTATTGGCTTTTTTTGCATTGGTAGCCAGTTCCTTCATACAGTATGAAATTCTGTCTTTTAGCACGCTTTGTCCGAATTCCTGAAGGAAAAGCCCAAGGACTTCCTCCATGTACATCTCGGTCTCATGAGGAAGCGTAAAGGTTTTTATGGACAGCGGTATCGAGTTCCGCGCGGCTTTTTTAATCTGCTCAACATTTACAGCATATGCCATTTTTACCACCTGATATAAATTATGCCCCACCCGGGTCGGTAAACTAAGTATAATCTCCAGTATATCTACCGTCAAGGATTCTCTTATTACCCGGAAAAGGATTTGACCCTTTCAGCATACCTGCGGAGTTGTTCGGTTACCATCCCGTTTATGCTGTCAGACGGATACTGGCCTTTTTTATTCGGCTGTCCGGCCTCTTTTCCGGTGAGAATTTCTATTCCTTCATCGACATGTTTTACAGCAAAGATATTGAATTCGCCGGCATGGACTGCATCGCAGACTTCCCTGGAAAGAATAAGGTTTTTTTTGTTCTGATGGGGAATTATGACGCCCTGCTTTCCGGTGAATTTTATACTTTTGCAGGTTGCATGGAATCCTTCTATTTTTTCATTAATCCCGCCCACAGGCTGGACTTCACCCCACTGGTTCATGCTTCCGGTCACGGCAATTCCCATATTAAGCGGAACATCTGCTATTGCCGAAAGGAGCGCGTAAATTTCAGTTGAAGAGGCTGAATCGCCGTCAATTTCGGTGTATGACTGTTCAAAACATATCGCCGCGTACAATGAGAGCGGGAAATCAAAAGCATACCGCGAACGCAGAAAGCTTTCAAGAATATAAACCCATTTATCGTGGATCTCGCCGGAAAGCCCCACTTCCCTTTCTATATTGATTATTCCTTCCGATCCGGGGGCTGTTCTTGCCGAGATGACGCATGGTGATCCGAATGAATAGTAGCCCCTGTCATGTACGGCAAGTCCGTTTACGCGTCCGACTGCGCTGCCGTCAACCTTTATAAGAAGATCGCCCTGCTCAATCATTTCGATCAGCCTGTTTTCAGGAAGATTAAAGATGAAATCACGCTCCTTAAGTGCACGCTGCACACATTCCGAATCAATCTTTTTCTTCTTCATCTGCCCGGCCCAGTAGCTTGCTTCAACCAGCAGATCGGCCACCTGGGAAAATCTTGTTGTAAGCCTGTCCCTGTGCTCAGCCTGTCTTACTCCGTAAAGGACAACATCGGCAATGCCTTCTGTATTGACCGGAAGCAGGTTCCTTTTTTTAACAACCTTTTCCATAAAGCTGACATACTGGGCCACTGTCTCAGCATTCTTGTCCATGATGTTGTCAAATTCAGCCGAAATCTTGAA
>CAZKOK010000641.1:0-2267 GCA_964554355.1 uncultured Spirochaetia bacterium
CTGCCAGATTAATGATCCGTCGCCAGAGTCCAGTTTTAAAAAAAGTCCGCCGAGAGTACCGAGGAAAAGGCTGTTATCCAGGAAAACAGGCGAAGCTTCAAAACTATCATCATAATCAGTTTTCCAGACAATATCCCTGTCATCGAGGGAAACAGCATAGACAGATCCTTTCTGGGATGCCGCATACATAATTCCGTCTGAAATAACGGGCGATGATATCATTGTGTCATCAAGTTCCATGGTCCACCTGATTTTAATATCACCGCTCAATTCTGCATCAGCATATCCTGTAAGCTGCGGGTTTCCCCGGGAAAGATTCCAGTTGCTGTTGCTGTATGAGATATTTTCTGCAGGTGGAGTTTCATTTTTAGTGCAGGATGATATAAAAACAACAAAGAGCACAAAGGTCACGAAGAGGGGAAAGGGTTTTTTTTCTCTTTCCCTTACTTTCCGTAAACCTTTGTGTTCTTCGTGACCTTTGTGGTTTTTTTTATTTTTAATGCTAATTTCAGAAATCATAATCACTTACTGTTATCGCTCCGGTCGGGCAGGCGGATGCAAGTGCTGAGGCGTCTTTTCCGCTGTAGCCTTCAGGACCGAAATTCATCTTTGCCCGGTGTCCCCGAAACCAGAATCCGGGGACAGGCCTGATGTTTTTTTGCAAAGCAGTCCTTTCACATCTTCTGCAGCGGATGCATTTACCGTGCTGAAATACCAGAGCGCCGTGCAGAGAGGGAGGGGGAATGTTTTCTCTTACTCCTGTCTTGAATGCTCCGCTTCTGGCCTGATACTCATCTGCCAGGTCTCTTAATTCACAGTCTGAGCGTGCGCTGCATGAACACTGCAGACACAGGCCTGCTTCCCTTATGCTGTTTTTTCCGGCTTTATATCTTCTCTCCAGACTGGAGTTTAAATGGATTATTTTTTCCTGTTCATTCTTTATTCTTCCAATCACACATCTGAATTTACCCTTTTTGCCCGGGTGCGGCAAGTTTGTCTGTTTTCCGGGGTTTTTGCCGTGTTTATTATAAAGACCAATCATTATTTCCTTTATCCTGAGAGGGCTGTCTATCTGTCTGCGCCTGCATGCTTTGCTGCAGGGAGCAGTGCAGTCAATGCACGGGAATGAACCGTTCCCGCTGTATTGTGACAGGATTTCCACCGCCATTTTCGTTTCGCCTTTCCAGGCAAGTTTGAGGATTTCAGGTATGTCAATGCCGAAGGGACATGATGTAACGCATGGTCCTTCACAATCGCCCATATGTTCGGATAAAAGCATTTCCAGGCTCTGCTTTCTTGCATTGAAAATATCCCTGTCAGCGGCGGATGTGGAAATGGATACGGGGTCGTAGATTCCCGAATCGCATGCGGTAACAAGGGTCCCGTCATCAAGTTTTTTTACCATGCAGACAGAACATGAAGAGGAATGATTTTCCCTGCTGCTGATGCCATCTGCCCAGCAGAGTCCCGGTATTCTGATCCCGGCTTTGGAAGCGGCTTCGAGAATGGTAGTGCCCGGATCCACATTACAGATTTTTCCATCAATTACTGCTTTAATGGACATCGACAGCTCCCTGCGGGCAGACCTGACGGCATGATCCGCATTTTATGCATAACTCATTATTGATAAACTGCTTCATATAGGGATTTGCAGTTATTGCGCCCGAAGGACAGGCCTGGGCGCATCTGGTGCAGCCTATGCACAGGTCCTGATTTATTTCAAAACGGATCAGGGCTTTGCATTGTCCGGCCGGACAGCTGCCTTTGACATGGGCTTCATATTCTTCCCGGAAATGCCTGAGGCCTGACAGAAAAGGATTGACCGAGCCCTTGCCCAGGCCGCATTTGCTGCGTTCTTTTACAAGCAGAGCTGTCTGTTCAAGTCTTTCCAGAGTTGCCGGATCGGCAGTACCGTTGGTCAGTTTTTCCAGAAGCTCAAGCATTCTCAGGCAGCCGACCCTGCAGTATACGCATCTGCCGCAGCTTTCTTCCGCGGCGAATTCCATAAAATAACGGGTGAGTTCAACGATGCAGTCATTATGGTCCAGTACAACAAGACCGCCGGAACCCATTATTGCTCCGAGATTTTTAAGCGAATCATAGTCAACAAGACTGTCCGCAAGCGATGCCGGTATGCAGCCGCCGGCAGGCCCGCCGATCTGGACGGCCTTGAATTTACTGCCTTCTTTCATTCCCCCGCCTATGTCTTCGACAATATCTCTGATGCTGATTCCCATCGGGACTTCAATCAGGCCGCTTCTTTTGAT
>CAZKOK010000642.1:0-2246 GCA_964554355.1 uncultured Spirochaetia bacterium
CAAAGCAGAAATACACCCAGGGCAGCCAGAGGCATATTGTGACCCTGAATAGCCTTAACGGTTATTTTTCCCTCAGGCCCCTTGATATACTTGCCTTTTCTTGCTCCAAGAACAATTGCTCCGGCCAGAGCGGCCCATCCGCCTACAGAGTGAACTATTGTGGACCCTGCAAAGTCATGGAAACCTAATTCTGACAGGAATCCTCCGCCCCAGGTGAATGAACCGAACAGCGGATAAATCAAAGCCGAAATAAATACCGAATATACAAGGTATGCAGAAAATTTTGTACGTTCGGCCATTGCTCCGGATACGATTGTTGCTGCAGTAGCGGCAAATACAACCTGGAACATCCAGTCACGGAAAATTGTCGACATATCATATACTTCGGAATTGTATGCAAGGAACCAGCCGTGAAAGTTGTCTCCTCCGGCGTATGACACACCGTACATGATTGCCCAGCCGACTGCCCAGAAGGCAAGAGCGCCCACTGCAAAATCCATCAGGTTTTTCATCAGAATATTTGCGGCGTTTTTGGCCCGGGTCAGACCGGTTTCAACCATGGCGAATCCTGCCTGCATCAGGAATACAAGAGCTGCAGCAATAATGAGCCATATCATATCGAATGACGCACTATAACCTGATAAGGTCTCTTCAACCTCCGCAGTTGTCATTTCATCGGCAAAAACATTTGCACCTGTCATGAAAAGAAAAAACAGGATTGAGATTAAAAGAACAAGTCGTTTCATTTTTTCCTCCTTCGAAATCTTCTGGAAGGATAAATGCATTGACTGTGCCAGTTTTTTAGGTTCACAGGCAGAATTAATCTAATTATTTACAGGACAGGAAAATAGAGAAATTTATATAAGTTTTTTTCATGTTACATATATGAAGAAAAATCTCAAACGGCACACAAAATTGTAGGATATGGTAAAACATAATACAATTTTGTAGGAATTACTTATTGTATTTGGTGGTTTCAATACTGTATTTTTTTACCCTCAGACCAATGATTCTCTCGGTTATTCCAAGTATCCTGGCGGCTTTTGCCATGTTCCCCTTGGTTGTTTTCAGAGTGTCCCGCAGGATTTCCCGTTCCACATTGGCAAGTGTCTCATCAAGCGTTCCGTGAAGACCCGTATCGGTTGATTCCGCTGACTGCAGAGTCGGAGGCAGATGATGGGCATGTATTACATTGTCTGTGCTGAGAAGAACAGCCCTTTCGATGCAGTTTTCCAGTTCGCGTACATTCCCGGGCCATTGATATGACATCAGAAGTTCAATGGCCGGCGTAGATATTCTCTTTATCGAGTTATTGTTCTTTTCCGAGTATTTCTCGGTGAAATAATCGGCAAGCAGGGTAATATCGCTTTTTCGTTCACGCAGCGGCGGTATATGTATCGGAAAGACATTCAGCCTGTAATATAAATCTTCCCGGAACTCATTCCTTGCAATCCTGTCTTCCAGTTTTACATTTGTAGCTGCAATAACTCTTACATTTACATGAATTGTCCTGTTTCCGCCGACCCTCTCGATTTCCCTTTCCTGAAGTACCCGCAGAAGTTTGACCTGAATGGTCTGTGAAAGATCGCCGATTTCATCAAGGAAAATTGTCCCGCTGTCAGCCATCTCAAACCGGCCTTTTCTTTCATTCAGAGCACCGGTAAAAGCGCCTTTTTCATGTCCGAACAATTCACTTTCAATTATTGATTCAGGAAGAGCCGCACAGTTAACCTTGATAAAGGGTTTTCCGGCACGGAGGCTGTTGTAATGAATTGCATTTGCAATAAGCTCTTTTCCTGTTCCGCTTTCACCGAGTATCAGCACAGTTGCATCACTTTTGCATACCTGGGCCATAAGGTCAAATACATCCTGCATTATAGCGGAGTTCCCGATAATATTGGAAGGCTGAAACCGGTCCTGAAGTTCCTGCTGCAGTCTGGTATTTTCCTTAAGCAGCTGATTGCGTTCCCTCTGAAAAGTCTGGCGCAGCCGCACGGCCTGGGCAATCATTGAGGCGATAATTGATAAAAACTGGGCATCTTCTTCCAGACTAATATCGTCGATAAAACTCCGGAAAACACTCAGGGTTCCGAAAACTTCCTTACCGATGGTTACGGGAACACATATGAATGAAGTCTGCTTATCCGTAAGGCTTTTTCCGGCTCCTGTCCGGTCAAGAAACAATGGAGATGCAGAAATATCAGGAGTAATTATCGGTTTTCCTGATTCGATGACTTTTCCGGTGA
>CAZKOK010000643.1:0-2238 GCA_964554355.1 uncultured Spirochaetia bacterium
GATGCCCGGACATACAAGGTTTTGAAGGATATAAATGAAGTTTTTGATCCGAACAACATCATGAATACCGGTAAACTGACTGTAAATTAAATAAATAACGGAGGATATGAGCATGGCATTAAAAGATCATAGAGCTATGATGGAACGATGCAGCAATTGCGCAAGCTGTAAATTCATTCCTTTTGATAAAATAAAAAGCTTAAGATTCGGAGAAAACTGTCCAAGTATCGGATATTATAATTTTATGACATACTCTGTGCGCGGTCGGTACCAATTGAGTCAGAGTATTCTGGACGGCAGAACAGATCTTACCGAAACTGTAACAGAAGCTATTCATTCATGTACATCCTGTGGAGCATGTGATGTAACCTGTAAGGTAGCAAGATATAATCTGGAGCCGCTGGAGCATAATATTGAACAGAAAGCATATGCGGTAAAACACGGTGCTGTTCTGGAAGGACAGAAACCTGTCATAGAAAATCTTAAAAAAGATAACAGCATGATTCCCGGTACAAAAAAAGCCAATCGTACAGACTGGGCAAAAGATTTGAAGATGAAAGACTTATTCAAGGAAAAAGGCGACATCGCTTTCTTTGCCGGCTGTAAATACAGCTATGATGAAAAGCTCCGGAAAGTAGCACAGTCTGCTGTTAAAATTCTTAAGAACGCAGGTGTAGACCCGGGTTATCTCGGTGCTGCTGACAACTGCTGTGCGGGACGCGCACATCAGATGGGTTTCCTTGATGAGTTTAAAGATCGTGCCAACTCAAATATCAAGGCATTTGAAAAAGCAGGAGTAAAAACAATTGTTACTCCATGTTCAGATTGTTACCATTCTTTCAAGCGTCAGTATGCAAAACTTGGATACAATGTAGAAGTTCTTCACGTCGTTGAGTATGTTGAAAGATTAATTCAGGAAGGTAAGATAAAATTCACAAAATCAGTTCCAATGACTGTTACCTACCATGATCCCTGTCATCTCGGAAGACTGGGCGAAAAGTTCGAACCCTGGGACGGTAAAGAAAAGAAAATCTTTAACCAGATCCAGATTTGGGAACCGAGGAGACCGAGATATAACGGGGCCCATGGGATATATGATGCCCCGAGAAATATCCTGAACGCTATTCCCGGAGTTAAACTGGTTGAAATGGAAAGAATTCGTGAATATTCATGGTGCTGTGGTGCCGGAAGCGTATGTAATGAATCCAATCCTGAATTCTCGGCCTGGACTGCAGGTGAAAGGGTTACAGAAGCCAACGCAACCGGTGCAGACGCAATGGTCACAGCCTGTCCATGGTGTGAGGATAATTTCGCTAAAGCCGCAGATGAAGATGGTAACAGGATTGAAGTCCTGGACATCATCGAACTGGTACAGCAGGCACTTTAAAGGAGGTAAAAAAATGGCTTTATCACGAGAAATATACAAAGCATTTGAATCTATAGTAGGGAAAAGAAATATTTCTGAAGATATAGGTGTATGTGAGACATACAGATGTATCCCGTCCCAGAGTTCGGCGCATTACGGTCCGAGTGCAACATGGACACCATTACCACAAGCTGTAATTCTGCCTGGAAGCACAGACGAAGTACAGAATATAGTAAAACTCTGTAATAAGTATAAGATTGAGTTTAAAGCATCATCCACCTTCTGGTCCACTATGGGTTATATCGGTAGTGATTATGCAGTTCAGCTGGACTTAAGACGCATGAAAAGCGTTAAAATTGATGTTAAGAATATGACTGCCATAATTGAACCGTTTGCCATTGCTGCCACTATTCAGGCAGAAGCTATGAAGGTTGGGCTGAATGTGAGTATACCCGGTGTTGGATGCTCAAGCTCAACATTGGCAAGTACTGCAGGTTGGATAGGTTTCGGTCCCGGAACAATTTTCATGGGCTCAACACAGGAGAACCTGCTTGGATCTGAATGGGTTCTTCCCAACGGAGAAGTACTTAGAACAGGTTCCGCAGGCTCCGCTGAAGGCTGGTTTTGCGGTGAGGGTCCCGGACCAAGTCAGAGAGGAATGCTGCGGGGACTTTTCGGAACTGCCGGAACATCAGGTGTTTGTACTAAAATGGCTATAAGACTTCACCCCTGGCCGGGTCCAAAGGATTTCCCGACAAGAGGTACCATACCTGCATACAGGGCGGATTTTGGTGACAACTTCAAATGCTATACCCTGTGCTTCCCTGACTGGAAGGCCTTTTTGCTTGAACTGACCCGGATTGTATGCAACC
>CAZKOK010000644.1:0-2232 GCA_964554355.1 uncultured Spirochaetia bacterium
CGGGGCCGTAAAAAATGTTAGGTGTAATTCCCGGACGAATGAAACCGGGTTTTCATGCAAAACTGCACAATACCGGAAGATTTGCTGGGATGCTTCTGGATCTGGCGGCATGTATTTCGCCCTGCCTGACCATTATGGACGCAGGAACAACCCTGGAAGGGGAGGGGCCCGGAATAACAGGGACCCCGCGGCATGTCGGGTTGCTGCTTGCTTCACGCAATCCGCTTGCCCTTGATATAGCTGCCGGTGAAATAATCGGCCTGAAAGCGGAAGACAATCCTCTTTTAATGCAGGCACAAAGGAATGGGATTATCCCTCACAATCCGGATCATATTGAGCGAGTGACCCAGGTCTGAGTGTTCGGTAAATCCCCTGTTTCTGTATAGTTTTATTGCATAGTTGTCCTTTGAAACGCACAGGCTTATCTGCGGAATTTAATATTCCTCTGCATATTCAATCAGCCGGTCCATCAGTCTGCTGCCCATGGCTCTTATAGCTTTCTGAACGTCAGGCATTTCCAGTACTTCTTCAAATGAAGGGGTATCGGGGCCTTTCCTCCAGAAGACGGCTTCATAGAGCATTTCTTTGAGGAAAGAGAAGTCTTTATTCTGATATTTTCGCAGTGTTATGTTCATGTGTCAGCCTGTATTCTGTCCGCGCAGAATTGCTGCGTCCTTTGCCGGAGTTACGCCGAACAGGCGTTTGTATTCCCTGCTGAACTGGGATACACTTTCGTAACCCACCTGCAGTGCAGCTATCCCGGCATTCATTCCGTCCCGAATCATGAAAGTGCGAGCCTTGTGCAGCCTGACATTCTTGATATACTGCAGGGGAGATGTATCCGTGACTGTCTTAAAGCTTGAATGAAATGTGGAGCTGCTCATCTCCAGCTCCTCCGCGAGTTCCTCCATATTAAAATCACTGCTGTATGACTCATGGATTTTCTTAAGTATTTTGACAATACGGAAAAAACGCCTGCTATTGTGGACAAGGGCCTGAAGGATTTCTCCTTTTTCGCCCTGCAGCACCCGGTAGATGATTTCCTTCTTAATCATCGGGGCCAGGATTTTTTTATCCTCCGGGTCGGTGATTGCCTGAAGAAGCCGTATGGCTGCATCCAGAAGAGTATCATTCATCGGTGCTGCATAGATCCCTTTCGGCAGGGGGAGGGTTTCCTTTCGGCCGGTATTCATGTCCATCAGAATCTCTCCGATCTCAAGCGGATCAACGGAAACAGACATCCCCAGTATCGGTCTGCCGGACTCGATTCTTCCTTCGCATTCGGCCGGTAATGGAACGGGGAGGACAAGATAATGTGAAGAGTCATAGGTATATACCTTATTTCCAAGGAAGACCCGCTTTTCTCCCTGTCCCAGTATTATGATTTCGGAATTATAGGCGTAGGGAGTTCGGGGAAACGAATTATCAATCCTGAACAGATTAAGACCTTTTACGGAAGTATCAGGCGAGGATTCGTCAGGCATTATTTCTGTAAACAGTGATATCAGTTTCTTCTGTTTTTCATTCATAAATTTCTGCCGGTTTTCCGGGTTTCTACAAGAATGTATTATAGAATCCGCAGTTTCGCAATGATTTTTTCTGTTTGCTGCAGGATCAGGCAAGAATTAACAGGATCAGGTATTTGAAAATTCCGGCAATGGCGTTAATTTTAATTAACTGCCGTGTATCGGGGAATCCTGCCTGTTGAGTGGTTCTCCCTGCAGGTATAAAATACTGTGTATGTAACAAAGGAGTGCATTTTATGAAACAGGTCAATCTTGGATCACAAGGCCTTCGTGTGCCTGCAATCGGTCTGGGATGCATGGGAATGTCGGATTTTTACGGTTCTTCCAGTGAAAATCAGAATCTCAGCGTTCTTGACAGGGCAGCGGAAATCGGATGCACGTTCTGGGACACGTCAGACATGTACGGCCCGTTTACGAATGAAATCCTGCTGTCAAAAGCACTGAAGGGGCGGCGTGACAAAATCACCCTGGCAACCAAATTCGGCATTTCACGCGGTGAAGACGGCAGCTGGCTGGGCATTAAAGGAAATGCGGATTATGTAAAGTCCTGCTGTGATGCCTCGCTTAAGCGTCTCGGGACAGATTATATTGATCTTTACTACCAGCATCGTGTGGACCATGAAACACCGATAGAAGAAACGATTGGAGCTATGGCCGATCTTGTAAAAGAGGGGAAGATACGCTATATCGGCCTGTCCGAGGCAGA
>CAZKOK010000645.1:0-2230 GCA_964554355.1 uncultured Spirochaetia bacterium
CGAGCCAATTCCGGAAGTTCTTGAAGATACTCCGGAAGTTATTGCCGCTCTGAAAACTCTTCAGCTGAAACTTCCCGAAGATGTTGATCAGACAACAATTTTCATTGAGCACAGGGGTGCAGGCCAGTTGACCGGCAAGTCTTTTGAAAAAGAAAATGAAGTTGAGGTTATTAACCAGGATCTTGTTATTGCAAACACTACTGCAAAAGCAAATTTTGATATGGAAGTTCAGATTGATTTGGGCAGGGGATATGTTCCTGCCGAGACAAATGAAAAATATATAGAAGTTGTCGGTACTATTCCTATTGATGCCGTATTTTCACCTATCAGAAAGGTAAAATACAATATTGAAAACACCAGAGTAGGCTATAGAAATGATTATGACAAACTTCTGCTCGATGTAACTACTGACGGTTCAATCTCTCCCGTAGATGCCGTTGCCGAAGCTGCAAAGATAGCGAAAGATCATTTTTCCATCTTTATTAATTTTGATGAAGATGCAGTAATCGGCGATGAAGGGGTTGATGAAGAGGAAGAAAGAATTAAAGCTATTCTTGATACCCCGGTCGAAGAGCTTGAATTATCAGTCCGCTCGAGCAATTGTCTGAAAAACGCTAATATCCGGACAGTTGGGGATCTAACCAGAAAAACAGAAGATGAAATTGCCAAAACACGGAACTTTGGTAAAAAATCACTTACAGAGATCAAGGAAAAACTGAAAGAGTGGAATTTATCTCTGGGCATGACAGATTACAGCGTTTTAAAAACTTCAAGAAAATTACAGGACAGGACGGAAGAAGATAATGAGGCATAAGGTTGGATATAACAGATTAAGCAAGAAAACAAGCCACAGAAAAGCAATGCTCAGGAATATGGTTACATCTCTCTTTAATTATGAAAGGATAACCACTACCAAAGCAAAGGCCCAGGAAGTACGCAGAAAAGCGGAAAAGATGATAACCAGGGCAAAGGAAGATTCTGTACATAACAGGCGTGAGGTCGCAAGGGTTCTGTATAGCAAGGCGACAGTTGCAAAACTGTTTGCTGACATTGCTCCAAGATTTCTTAAAAGGCCGGGCGGATATACAAGAATTCTGAAAATCGGTTACAGAAAAGGAGATGCTGCCGAACTTGTCATTCTTGAGCTTGTTGAACGGAAAGAAAAGAGTGAAAAAGACAAGAAAGCCAAAAAGACAGCTAAAGCGGCTCCTGCTGCAGACAAGAAGCAAAGTGCAGAAACTCAGGCTAAACCTGCAGCCAAAAAGACTGAAAGCAAGCCTGCTTTGGAAAAACCTGTAGCAAAAGAAGCTGTTTCGGATGAAAAGAAGGCAGAAAAGAAAGAAGTAAAACCGGCTGTCAAAAAGACAGAAAAGAAAGAGACAAAACCGGCAGAGAAGAAAACTGAGAAGAAGCCTGAGAAGAAAGCTGAGAAGAAAGCTGAAAAGAAGCCTGAGAAGAAAGCTGCGGTCGAACCTGAAAAGACAAAGGCAGCAGAACCCGAAAAACCGAAAGCAAGCGGTGAAACCGGTGTTGTTGAGACTTCTCAGCAGACCATCATTGAAGGCGAATAATTTATATTCTGAAAATGAAAACAAAAAGGCTGCTCTTTTAAGGGGGGCCTTTTTTCTTATCCGGATTAAAAAACAGCCGATAAACTAAAAGTAGAACTATTCAGGCTGTTATATTATACTCAATATAATTATTTGAATATATCAGATAGCCTTATATATCTGACATGTGTATTTTTATATATGGAGGAAATAAGAGAAGACAGATGAAATCCAGCATCAAAATTGCCTTAAGTCTTCTGATAACAGTAATAATCTCCTCAATATTTATGGTAATTGCCTATTCCGGCGTTTTTGATTTTATTGAAACGAGATATTTCAACAGAATGATCGAAAATGAAAAGAATCAGCAGCTTCAGACATATTCCGGGATTATCCAGGATTTTCATCAGGGAAACCTTTCGCAATATACTGAAATAATGAGTGATACCGTAATTGTGGATAACTTTCTTCCCAATCTGTCTGACTCCGTGATTGAGACAACGCAAAAGATATTCAGCAGTCTGAAAACAGAGCAGCCTGGTCTGATTTTTGTGCGTTTTGTTGATAATGACGGCAAAATACAGTACAGCACAAGCAGCGCTGATTATAATATCAGGGAATCTGATGCCTCCAGCATAGAGTATATGCTGTTTAAGGACGTTGAAGATGAGTCAATTACA
>CAZKOK010000646.1:0-2192 GCA_964554355.1 uncultured Spirochaetia bacterium
TGCAGAACCGGGATTATATCGATTATATTTCCTGGAGTGCAGGCTTTGACCGTTCCATACCGGTCAGCAGCTTGAACATCAACATTCAGGCAATGGGTGTCTGTTATCTTGAAGAATGCGAAAACAGGTACACCAGTCTCGCCGCTGTTCAGATTTCCGATTCCTGGGCCAATGACAAAATCAGACCGCAGATTGCCGCCGCTTATGGTTTTGAACACAGCGACATAATGGCCGGGGCAGGGCTGGACTGGGATCTGGCAACGGATTTCACCATGAGTCTGGGTTACAGGCTGTTCTACGGAGACCCCGATTCACAGTTCGGACAATTCAGCGACAATGACTTCGCCGAAATAAAATTCAGCTACATGTTCTGAAATATCCCGGGCTGCCCGCTATAATTACAGCCAAATCCTGTAAATCATCGGAGTTTGACTTCCCCCCGCAAAAGGGGACAGGACAAAAGTGAATGTTCCTGAAGGATTTGTACGAAGTACAATTTTCCTGAAGGAACATTCACTTTTTCCTGCCACCCGATAAGCATATTCCCCCAAAACCACTCTCCGGAGACAATGCAAAAGGAAAAATTCCTTTTGCATTGTCTCCGGAGATAGTTTATAACTTAATTTATGAAGAAATTATCAGTTTTAATAATATTCATCCTGCTGGCATCTTTTGTTTCGGCAGAAACCATCTCGTTATCCACTGTAAATGTCTGGTCGGGATTAACCTACAAGGGTTTTCTGGGAATAGGCAGATACGAGGGAAGCGGCGATATTAATATGCGTTATCAGAACCTTCTTAAGGAGCTTAAAAGATTCAGTCCCGATATTATCGCAATAAATGAAGCCAATCCGCTTCCGTCCTATGCAAAAAAGCTTTCAGGCGATCTTGAGTACAGTTTTGTTCACAATGTCAGCCGCGGTGGAGTCAGGATCGGGGCAGTAGGTCTTCCTGTTAACCTCAGGGAGGGCGAGGTCATTCTGGCAAAAGAAAAGTTTCAGCTTGAAAAAGTTGATTCAAGGCTTATAAAAGGCGGACCTTCGGGGAATTTTTTCTCATTTCAGATCGGTAAAGCCAGCCAGGTGCTTGTCGGCAAGGTGACGGTCGGCAGAAGGGAAATCTATGTTTTTGTTACCCAGTGGGTTGAGACGGATTTTTCCGACCAGAAGACAATGGAGGATCTGGTAAAAAGCTATTCGTCCGGAAATATTTCGGCAGGCGAATTTAACCATCAGATGCGCAAGGCTGTGGCAAATCAGGAAACAAGGCTCAAACAGGCCGAAGCAACGCTGAATTTCATAAATGAAATTGCGGCCAAGGAGAATGTGATTCTGATGGGGTCATTGAATTCAAAACCGGGGTCTCCTGAACTTAAGCTTTTCAAGGACGCAGGCTTTACGGATGTCTTTGAAAAAGGCGGCAGCGGAACGGGCGTAACATATGATGCCAGGTATAATACAAATATTACCGATTATTTCCCCGAAATGGCTGAGCAGAAGTACCAGCTGCGTCTTGATTATATTTTCATTCGGGGTAATAATCTGTCAGTCAGGGATGCAAGAGTGTTCCTGAACAGGGCTTCGGATGGGAAATTCCCTTCAGACCACTACGGCGTTTATGCCACTATTAATGTGAACTAAAACAGCGGAAAAAATGAAAAGAACAGCAATTTTTCTCCTTACAGTTATATCAGTAATGCTGTTGTCCTCTGGCAGCAGAAGCAGCGGGAACAGTGAATACAAGGAAGGTACAGAGTTTGTACTCGGCACGGTATGCACAATCAGGATATGGGGAAATGATGATCCTGATATTCTGAAGGAATGCTTTGATTATCTGGATACAGTGCATTTTCTCATGAGTCCTTCAGTTCCGGGAAGTGATCTGGACAGGTTGAAAAAAGCAGCCGGAAAAGAGGCCGTCCGTGTAGACAGCATGACGATGGAAGTCATTGAAAAAGGCCTGGAATATGCTGAAATAAGCCAGGGTTATTTTGATATCAGCATCGGACCGCTTGTTTCGCTGTGGAACATAAATTCCGGAGAGGCTTCGGTCCCGAAACAGTCAGAAATAGACAGAGCCCTGTCCAATATGGGTTTCCGGGATATAATTATCAATAAGGCGGACAGTACGGTTTTTCTCAAAAGAGAAGGAATGGCGATTGATCTGGGAGGGATTGCCAAAGGGTATGCCTC
>CAZKOK010000647.1:0-2185 GCA_964554355.1 uncultured Spirochaetia bacterium
GTGATTGAGGGCAAAGGTGTTTGGCTTTGGAGAAAAACTCTATTCCGCTGATTTCGGGCATACGCAGGTCACTGATGATTATATGGGGTGTTCTATGGGCAAGGAGTTTAAGAGCATCGGAAGCATTGTTGGCAAACAGAAGTTCATAATCCTCTTCAAGAAAGATTCTTCTGTAGGCTGAGAGGATATTCTTTTCGTCATCTATAAAAAGTATAATCGGCTTATCCATTTTTCACCATTAATCTTAAGTCAGTATATCTGATCTGTCAAACCGGATGCGGCTGTTCTGCCGGCTGTATTTCTTCCTTTTCACTGTCTCCTGCCGGCAGCTTGATTGTAAATTTAGCTCCTCCGTATTCTGATTCAGCGATTTCCATTATTCCACGGTGTCTGTTTACAATAATATCATGTGAAATACTGAGGCCAAGACCGGTACCTTCCCCTGCTTTTTTGGTTGTGAAAAAAGGGACCACGATTTTTTCGCGTATTTCTTCCGGAATTCCCGGTCCGTTGTCTTCAAAAATCACATTAACATACTTCTGATCAAAAAAGGAACTTATTTTTATTATCCCGCTTTCTGCTTTGGCTTTACTTTGTTCAAGAGCCTGAGCAGCGTTTACAACTATGTTCAAAAATACCTGTTTGATTTCACCGTCATTACAGTAAATACTGGGCAATTCATTTAAATCCCTGACAATGCTTGCATAATATTTATACTTGTTTTTGGCCAGTATCAGGGTCCCTTCAATGCTTTTGTTTATATCCGACCAGCCTTTTTCTTTTTCATTGTCAACACGGGAAAACGCATTCAGACTTTTAACTATCTCAACCATCCGTCTTACGCCATCTTCGGTTTCAAAATAAAGATTAACCAGGTCCATCCGTATCAGGTCCAGCTTTTTCCTGTTTATCGGCAGATCAATATCGGTTTTGGCTATGCAGTTATCGATGTTGTTGATGGTTTCATTAAGAAATTTGATATATCTTTTCATTGTATTGAAATTTGTCTGAACAAAACTCAACGGATTGTTCAATTCGTGAGCAACACCAGCAGCAAGCTGTCCTATAGATGCCATTCTTTCGTTTTGAATCACCTGGCTTTGAGTTCTCTTTAAAAGTCTGTTTATATTGCTGTCGGCATCGATCCTTTTTAAGAGGTCCTGTGAATTTTCCAGTAACAGCCGGTATTTTGATTCTGACTCTTCTTTCTGTTTTTCCATAATGACTAATTTATTCATTATAAGCAGGACCGGAGAAAGAAATTCCGAAACACTTACTGCAAGCTTACTGAAATGTTCAGACAATTCTCCTTCAGTTTTTCCGGTTAGCAAAGCTGCATAAGCTGAAGATTTTATGCAGAATACAATCAGGACAGCATCTGCAAGGACCAGATTATTGCAGCTTTCTGTAACTTTCCGGTTTTTCAGGGAAAAAGTCTGAATATTTTGCCCATGTTTCAGTTTATCGGGGCTTATCCGGTTTTTAAAATCAGAAGGAGTGTTTTTTTTGATTTCTTTTTCTTTACAGTATATCTGACAATCAACTACTTGCTTATTATTCAGGAACTGCAGTTCTGCATAATCTGAATCCAATATCCGCAGGAGATTTTTCAGCAATTGCCTGTAATCATTATTATTAATGAAATTGACAAGATGTTTCCTGAAATCATTCAGGTTTTCAGCATATGAACCCTGGTATGCTTCCATCTTTATATTATAAATTACCCTGGCATTTATGACAAATGTATTCAGGTCAGGTGATGTGTCGTTTCTGATATGATTAACTTCATGATTATGAATAATACAGAGTGGAACATTTCAGGACTGATTCTCGAAGGAATTTCCTGTACAGGCAAATCTCTTATGCTGGAAGGTATTCTCAAATCTGATGAGTATAATAACAAGGAATATCTTTCCTCGATTATTTTAAGCGAACACCATACGCAGAGAGTACTTGAAAAGAAGGAAAGGGAAGCAGGGCTGAATGTTTACGACAATATTTCACTTCTGAATCAGCATGTAGAATACATCAGCAAAGTGCATCAGAGACTTGAAGAAATGTCCTGGTGTGACGGCAAATCGACACGTATGAAAATACCTTATCTGTTTGAACGTTTTCATTTTACCCATATATATCATTACAGCCATATGTCCTGGGATGATGTAAGTGCCGTTGATGAGAGACT
>CAZKOK010000648.1:0-2157 GCA_964554355.1 uncultured Spirochaetia bacterium
ATGAATCTCCTGACAGCAAACCGTGAAATGAACTCAATGATGACCAAAGTCCAGGAAATGTTCAGTTCGTTCAGATTTGTCTTTTCCAATCCGGACAAAAAGCTTGGTGATGAAGTGGAAAAAACAATGGCTCTTGAAGATTATGTGGATCAGATGCAGGAAGGTCTGTCGCAGTATCTTGTAGGCTGTGAACTTGATGATCTTAACCGGATCAGTACCCAGAATGTAAATGCAATGATAAGAATTGTTCACGAGCTGGAAAATATCGGCGACGGCTGCTACAAACTGATGCTTCTTGCCGAAAGGAAATACAATAAAAAAATAACTTTTAATGAAAAAGCCGTTATGGAAATGGGCCCCTATCTTGATAAACTTGATGAGTTCCTGAGTTTTATAAATGTAAGACTGAACAGCCATTTGCATGAAAACGAATACGAAAAATGCCAGCAGCTTGAAGATGAAATAAATGAAAACCGCAATGTTTTTCAGGAATCCGCAAGAGAAAGACTCCAGGCCGGAAGCGATGTACAGTCCGAACTCCTGCTGATGGACATTGTCCGCCAGATAGAAAACATCGGCGACAATGCAATAAACATTGCCCAGGCACTGCGGATTATCTATTAAAAAAAGCTTTGTTTTTCCGCAAATTCGGTGTAAATTTATATAGGGAGGTGATTTATGGAACCTGTAAGCAGTGAAATTTATGCTCCGGTACCGGTTTCGGATACATATAATACTCCGCCGGCCGATCCTCCTTCCGAACCGGCTCCTGAACCCCAGGCTGAAACAATTGATGATCCCAATCTCGGCAACAATGTCGATATTCTGGCCTGATCCGGAATTGTATTAATATATCCAGCCTCCGATTCCGGCGATAATATTCATTAAAACAGGCACAGCATAGATAATCCCGATTGTCATAAGTTTGTTTTTGAGCGTTTTCATATTAACTACAAAAATGGCTGCTGCAAAAAAGTGAAAATATCCTATCAGCGCTATAAGCCAGACACCGCCGAAACTTCTGTTCCAGAACGGATATTCCCACACCAGATGTCCGCCGATATTTAAAAGTATTTCAACAAAAACACAGAAAACAGTATATGAAATTGCCCAGAACCATTTTTCATTAAGCCCCAGGATTTTTTTATCACCTTTTTCGGAAAGTGTATAATAGAACACAATCCCGGCAATCATGAACATGAACATGATTTCTATATTCCATCCCACCATTGTGCGCAGGGCTGTATCTCCGGGCGCGGTCCATAGTGCTGACCTTCCGGAAAAATGGAGTACCCAGCCGTTCCAGGTTTCATTAAAAAAGTCCATGCCGAAAATGGTCAGGCCGGCAAATACTGCGTTCCATTCCTTCCGCCTTCTGGCTATTCTTATTTCCTTTGCATAAATAAACAGGACAATCGCCAGCAGAGGAATTACATACCATTTTACCATTGTAAGGTCGCGCAGTCCGTTAAGCGCCCTGATTGTAGCTTCAGTCATTAATTTCTCCTTTTTTTAATCTGAATTCAGTATTTCCCTTTTTCAGCATCAAGGAATTCCTGAAAAGCCTGCTGCTCCTTTGCATAATAATTATCATCATTCACAGGTTCATCCCCGGAACCGGCATCAGCGCATGTATCAGCCTGAAGTGCTTTCATATCCAGTACTCTGCGCGCAAACAGAAACCTGTCCTTCCAGTACGGCGAATCCATATCGCTTATCTGAATACCCCGCCTAGATCCTTCCGACAATGCGCCGATCATTTTGTTATCTCCTATATAAATGCCGACATGAGTGACTTCCTTCGGATTGCTTCCCGTTGCCCAGAAGGTAAGGTCGCCGGGTAAAAGGTCTTTTCTTGCGACCGCCTCGCCGAGTTCCGCCTGCATGGATGCAACACTCGGAAATCCGCTGACCTGGTCCTTGTAGAGGTAATAGATAAATCCCGAACAGTCGAAACCGGAAGGACCGGTACCCCCGGTTTTATAGGGAGTGTCGATATATTCCTTTGCTTTTTCCACAATATCCATATCATTGTCATTACCAAGCGTAAAGGAAACACATGCTGTAAAAAACAAAGCAATAACTGCGAAAAAATATCTCATATACAGATGATAATACCAGAAAGCCTGTTTTTCATTAAACTTTTTTATTTTCTGC
>CAZKOK010000649.1:0-2127 GCA_964554355.1 uncultured Spirochaetia bacterium
GGGAACGTCCCCGGACACTATACGCCTTGCAAGCCCTTCCGCAATGGCAGTTTTCCCGACACCGGGTTCTCCTATCAGAACAGGATTATTCTTCGTTCTTCTTGAAAGGACCTGCATGACCCTGCGGATTTCGTCATCCCTTCCGATTACAGGATCAAGCTTGTCTTTCCTGGCCAGAGCAGTCAGGTCCTTGCAGAATCGTTCGAGGACCTGATAGCGGTCTTCCGGATTCTGGTCGGTCACACGCTGGTTTCCGCGGATAGACTGAAGAGTTGAAAGTATCCGGTCACGGGTAATCCCCTCAGCATTCAGCAGGTGCTTTATTTCACCTTCATGTGAAAGCATCGCCAGAAGAAGGTGTTCGGTACTGATGTATTCATCTTTCAGATTGGCTGCTTCGGTTTCGGCCCTGCGCAGCAGATTTGCCAGCTGCGGAGACATGGTTATCTGGGCACTGTCCCCGTATGCGCGCGGTTTGCCCTGAAGATAATTCTCAAGCTGCCCGCGCAAAGCCTCCCTGTTTGCACCCAGTCTGTCCAGCAGAGGAGGGATTACCCCGTCTCTCTGGTCCAGCAGGACCATCAGTAAATGCTCCGGTTCCATCTGCGGGTGATTATATCCGGAAACAACAGAATCAGTGTCCTGGATTGCTTCCTGCGCTTTTGTTGTAAACTTATCGTATCTCATTTTTTCTCACATCCTTACCTGATAAAGAAAGTTTATCTTATTCATGGCAAATATAAAAATCCTTTTTTATATTTGTCAGAACTCTGGAAATAATGATTTATTTATCATTATTCCGATCCTCTGTATTCTTTTTTAAAAGATACGAATACTTTTTTTTTGAGTCAAACAGGAAATAAATAAAAGGCTCCCTTATGCAGGGAGCCTGAGTTTGATGAAAAAGTCAGCAGATTCTGATAGAGGGTCAGGTTATATGTAAATCCTCCCGGGACCGGATTATGGAATATTGTTAATCCTGTCACTTCGGGGTATCCGTTTTCTGCGGAACAATATACACAAGCATTTATAATTGAATTTACTTAAAAACAATATCAAAGTATCGTGTTTTCTGCAAATTTGAATTCGAAAATGCACAGATTTTTCTGTTTTGAATAACCATACTTTTATATTTTCCATGTGGACATGCCGGGAAGAAAAAAGTATACATAAAAAAACAGGAGTCAATATGTCTGATGAAAGATTAATTATGATTCACGGTTTTTCCCGTGACGATACCATAAAAATAATGCGCACTGTAAAAAATATTATCGAAGAAGACCCTCAGGGGATCGCTTTTACAATGACAACCCCGGCCAATCTTGAGTGGAAAATCTCGGACCTGATAAAAGAAGTAAGAAACGAACATGAATTCATGCGTAAAAATCCTCCGGGACAGAAGCCCGCAGATCCCGATATCAGGGAATTCTGAATTCATAAAATCTTCATAAAAGCTTCAAATTCTGTTTATATGCTGCCTTTATATTTATCACATATTCTTTTGCAACGGAGGAAGATATGAAAAAGAATAATCTTAATTATGTTATTGATATAAGTATTGCAGTTGCGTTAATTGCTTCTGCAGTCAGCGGAATAGTTCTTCTGGCCAATCCTCATGGTTCTGGTCCGGCATTCGGAGGCCACAGGGGATTTTTTGGAGTACCGGAGCCGGAATTCGGCGCTGATATTCAGACATGGAGAGATATCCATTCAATATTCAGTATAATTCTGGCAGCCGGAGCTCTGGGACATCTCATCCTTCATCTGAAATGGATAAAATGCATGTCTGTTAATATTTTCAAAAGGAAAAGCAAAAAGGCATGCAGAAATGCATAAACTCTTCGGGCTGCAGTCCGATTGATTGTTTTTCCAATGCCCAGAAACTTGTAAAAACAGCCCGTTCACTGAATTTATGTTTCGTGAACGGGGGTTTTCCATATAAATTCATTCATAAAATCACCTTTTTAAGAGACAAAACAAACATAAATTACCGTTTTACAGGCTTCGGTACACTATGTAACTTTTTTTTTATTTTCCCGAACACTGCTTGAAAAAACAATCTCCTATTTAGTATAGTTTTATCCGGGTGATGAAATTACCCCTATCCCATTTCCGGATCAATTAATG
>CAZKOK010000650.1:0-2111 GCA_964554355.1 uncultured Spirochaetia bacterium
TAAAAGAAGCATATAAAAAACAGTACGGAAACAGGCTTTTATATCCGACAGCTATAATAGACGGTAAAAAAATCCTCAACGGATTTATCAGGCCGTCATGGGAAAATGCTTTAACATTATCAGCGGAGCAGTAATTATTGAAGACATATGAACAGACTAACAGATTTGCCGAATCTGTGGCGAGTCATCAGGGCTGGGCTCTGAATTATGACCATAATTTTATGGAAACCCTGATTAATGGGCTTACTGAAAATTACAACAGATACGGATATTATCTGTGTCCCTGCAGGGAAGGATGGGCCGAAAGAGAAAAAGACAAAGATATAATCTGTCCGTGCATATATGCCGATCCTGATATTAAGCAGCATGGACACTGCTTCTGCGGACTCTATTTAAGCCGGGAACATTGTAAAAACCGAGAGGAAGTGCAAAGTATTCCTGAAAGAAGAAAAGAGGAATTATTTCCTTAATACTATTAATGAGGCTGACTGATGAGCTTTGAAAGTTTTTCATCTATACTTGAACGTGATGATCTTCCGGCCGATGTTCATAAAAACATATCGGAAGCTGAAAATTATCTTGACTTACTCAATCAGAAAATATGTAAACTTGAAACCGTGAATACACGTCTCAATGATCTTCTGACCATACGTAACAAGGAAAAACTTACTCTGCAGAACAGACTCTCTTTTAATGCAAAAACCGGCCTGCCTAATCATCATAAAGTCGATACTGATCTTAAAATGATTCTGGAAGAAGCTAATATAAGCCGGAGAAGTCAGTCCATTATTGTTTACATAATAAAGCTTGATGAAAACTTCAATATTGTCCACAAGACTTCCAAAGCATCAATCAGTGAATGGATAATATACCAGATCGGATTGAGAATAAGGGAAGAACTCGGCACAGGCAGTCTTCTTTACCACACCCGGGACGATGAGTTTATTGTTATTCTCAGGGGAATCACAAAAGACAAGGCCATAAGCAGGGCGGCAATGCTGTGCAGAAGTATTAATCAGCCGCATATATTTTCAGGATATCATATCAGCATAGGATGCAGGATAGGGATAGCCGTTTACCCTGAACATGGAATTACAAAGGAACTGATTCTTCATAACGCTGATATAGCGCTTGATTATGCAAAAAGGATGAATAAGGAATATCTGTTCTTTTCCGATGAAATGCGCCTTGAAGTTATTGAAAAAATGGAACTGCAGAACAGCATCATAAAAGCCCTGGAAGAACAGGCCCTAAAAGAAATCGACAAACAGTTTGAATTGTTTTATCAGCCTCTTGTAAAAATAAGCAGAAATGAAAGCAGGGAATACACCATTCATAATGTGGATTGTGAAGCGCTGATACGCTGGAACCATCCCCAGAAGGGAGAAATAGCGCCATCCCGTTTTATACCTGTAGCCGAAGAGACCGGTCTTATTATGCCGATCGGCAACTGGGTACTTTACCATGCAGCAGAGCAGCTGGGCACATGGAAGAAAGAAGGCAATAAAAAATCGGTTATTTCAATAAACCTTTCACCCAGGCAGTTCAAGGACCCGTATATTGTTAAAAACATTGAAAGAATATTCAGCTCAAGAGATATTGATTCCTCAAGGCTTAAACTGGAAATAACGGAAAGCTGCCTCATGGATGATCCTGTAGAAGCTATCCTGAAAATGAACCAGCTTACACGGCTTGGAATAAAATTCTGCATAGACGATTTCGGCACAGGCTACTCTTCGCTTAATTATCTGAGAAAACTGCCGATAAGCACCCTTAAAATTGATAAATCATTTATTGAAAACATGATTAAAAGTTCACATGACAGGGCAATAATCAGGGCAATACTGTCGATGTCAAAGGAAATGGAATTTGACGTAATTGCAGAAGGCGTGGAATCACAGGACCAGGTTGAATATCTTTTAAGTGAAGGATGCAGTGTCTTCCAGGGATTCTATTTTGCAAAAGCCCTGCCGGTTAATGAATTTGATGTTTTCGTTGATGAGTCACTGCGCAATTAATATAGCCACCCGTTCGCTGCTCACTTGATAAACACAGATGAACACAGATTTGGATGAATGCTTATTATTCCCGGGGGTTTATTTATGTTTATC
>CAZKOK010000651.1:0-2106 GCA_964554355.1 uncultured Spirochaetia bacterium
CATAAAGGCGTGAGTTGTATATTGAAAGCGCGGCCTGATGACAAAGCGTCTGAAAAATATGAAGATCAAATTCGGAAAAAGGCTTGCTGTTGAATTTGTTCATTGCCTCCATGACACCGATTACCTGGTTTTCCACCTTCAAAGGAGCGGCAATCAGGGTTTCAGTTACATTTTTCAGTTTTTCATCAGCCTTTTTTGAAATTCTGTTGTCTGTATTGGCATCATGAATAACGATCGGCTTTTCTGTAGACCAGACTTTGCCGGCAACCCCTTCACCGCGGCGCAGACGAATTTCGGACAGGGCTTTCATTTCTGCATCATCAGACAAAATCTCGAAATATAGGTATTTTTCCTCATCATCAACCAACAGGATACTGGAACGCGAGCATTCCATCAGAAGCTTGGTCTGCTTGAGTATCGATTTAAGTACGTCCTGTCTGTCAAGAGAGGATGTAATTATCGCATTTACCTGAATCAATGTCTGGAATTTTTTATTCTCCTGTTTAAGATTCTCGATTATCGTCTGTGCATCTTCGGGCGGAGTATTGGAAATATAATTCTCTTTTTCGCCTTCTGACATATTTAATAGAATAGCCAAACTTGATTTTATTAGCAATCATTTATTTGAATTTATATTTACATTATTTTTCCGATTTTTCTTGATTTCATTTTTTTTTATGGATATATTTAGGTCACCTAAATATTAGCTGAACTAAAAACAACTGAAAGGAACAGAAATTGGATAAAAGACAGGCAAGTGCAGCGTTGATGAACAGCCTGTTCAAGTTTAACAGATTGCATTTCAGAAACAAACCTCACAGGCACGGACACTGTAAAGGAAGTGAAATTTATACACTTGTTACAATCATGCGTCTTCTGAAAAAAACAGGATTAGAAGGCATAAAAGTGACTGATATCAGTTCAGAACTTGAAGTTGCTCCGCCCACTGCATCCCAGACGATAAATGCACTTGAAAAAATGGGATATGTAAAAAGAGAACACAGCAAAATAGACAGAAGAACAGTACTGGTGTCTCCGACAAAAAAAGGTATTGATATTGCCCTGGGCATGAAAAATGAAATACAGAAAAAATGTGTGGACCTGACGGATTATCTTGGTATCGAAGATACCGTGAAGCTGTCAGAACTGCTTTTGAAAGCATATGAATACCTGGGGCATTCCCGGGAACCAGAAAAAGATAAGGAGTAAAACACAAGATGCGGAAAATATTTGCTTATTTAAAGCCGTATACTCTTCTGATTATACTGGCTGTGGCCCTGCTTTTTATCCAGGCAAATGCAGAGCTTGCTCTGCCGGATCTGATGTCCAATATTGTAAATGTCGGACTTCAGCAGGAAGGGGTAAAGTCTCCGGTACCGGAAATCATAAGAGAAAGCCAGTTAGACAGGCTGATGCTTTTCCTTGATGACCAGGATCGTGATCTGATTATGACAGCATATCAGCCCGTCACTGAAGACATTGAAAATTATCAGAAACTGATCAGCAAATACCCCGGTTCTGAATCAGAATCAGTCTATTATCTGAGCGGTAAAAAAACCGATAACGCAGATGAAATAAAAACCATAATGTCCAGGCTGATGTTTACAGTAAATATGATAAACATGCTGAAAGAAAATCCCGAAAGAATTTCAGAAATGAAAATTGAGGGCATGGACCTTTCAAGGATTCCTGGAAATACAGACCTGTTTACGGCAATGCAGTTTATGCCTGCAGAACAGCAGAAAGCGATGCTTGAAAATTTCAAAAAAGCTGTCAGCGGAATGGACAGTATGATTATTGATCAGGGCGCTGTTCAGGCGGTAAGAAGCGAGTATATCGCCCTGGGAGCCGATACGGCGAAAATTCAGCATACTTATATATTAAATACCGGCCTGCTTATGATTGTATACACATTGATATCGGCAATCGCAACCATCCTCGTCGGACTTATCGCAGCCAGAAATGCAGCGGGAGTTGCCCAGCATGCACGCAGCGATATCTTCAGGAAAGTCGAAAGTTTCTCGGGTGCTGAATTTGACAAATTCTCCACAGCATCATTAATTACCCGAAATACAAATGATATTACCCAGATACAAATGCTTGTTT
>CAZKOK010000652.1:0-2106 GCA_964554355.1 uncultured Spirochaetia bacterium
AGTGCATCCGAAACCATAATGGCTATTTCATCGTCAAATGCAAAAATAGCATCAATATTTTTTTTCTTTTTTATCAGGTGAACTATTTCAGTTAAACTCTCATTCACTCTGGTATATTCCCAGGTAAATGAAATGACATTCCTGTTTATATTGATTTTCTTTTTTTCCAGATTTTCAAGCATTGCTGAATAGCGGTCTTCTGCATCAGAATTATGTTCAGGCCCGCGTATTATCAGGTAATTTGAGTATTTATGGACATCAATGCAGTGATCAATCAGTTCTTTTACCCCGGAAGCGTTATCAAGTATAACTGATGCATATTTTTTAGAAATTGAGCCGGCATTTACCACAGGAACCTTGATCATTTCAGATATTAAATCAAGGGCTTCCTGTTCGCCTGATTCACGACCAATCAGGGAACTGAATACTATTCCGGCATCAAGTTCATCAGGATTTACAAGATCCAGCACCCTGTTTCTTTCGTTCAGGAAATCGGCTTTCTGTCCAAGCACTCCAATACTGAAACACTGTACCGACATTTCCCTTCTGTCTTTCTGAAGCTGGATGTATTTCCATATAAACTGATGATATCCCGAAAGCAGAGTATCAACAAATATGCCTATTTTTAAGCACTTTTCTTTTTTCTGGTCCATACCATAAAGGCCCTGTTTTAAGTATACAAGGCGGAAGATGCGTACGCAAGAAATTATGAAATGTTTGGAAAAATAAATTGTGGAAGTGTTTTACTGCCGAAAATAATGTCATCCGGCACTAAAGATCTTTTGTGCCGGATGACTGGTAACGTCAGGGTAAAACCCATAATATTAATCGTCCGTCATCAGTGCCGGTTTGTTGTTTTTATCAAGCAGTATCACTTTTGCGCGGAATTTCTTTGCTTCTTCCGGTGTCATGTCCGCATACGATACAATTATCACCATATCGCCGGGTTTGCACAGATGAGCTGCCGCTCCGTTTACACATATTTCACCGGGCCCGCCGTCAATTATATAGGTAGTAAGCCGGTTGCCGTTGGTCAGATTAAGAACGTCAACCTTTTCATGATGGTAAAATCCTGCTTTTTCGTACAATTCCTTATCGATAGAAACAGAGCCTTCATAATCAAGATTGGCCTCAGTAACTGTGCCCCTGTGTAATTTTGATTTTAAAACCTCAATGGTCATTTATTTCCTCCGTATTTTATGAAAAGCTGAAATGCGCCATCAAGTACAAGGTCCTCTTCGATTGCAGAAAATATACCTGTATTAATAAAGTAAGCAGCATCTCCACCGGCGGCAAGACAAATAACCGGCCTGCTGTCAAAACATTCTTTTTTTAACCCCTCGACAATTTCCTTCACTGCGCCCAGGAAACTGTAAAACAGTCCGGCCTTAAGACATTCTGCAGTTGATTGTCCGCAGATTTTACCGGTTTCTTCCAGCCGGAATTCCGGCAGCAGCGGCGCTTTCCTGCCAAGCGCTTCTGTCAAAGCTCCGGCTCCCGGGAAAATGGTCCCCCCCAGAAAAAATCCTTCGCAGTCAACGGCATCTATTGTAACAGCTGTGCCGAAATCAGCCACAATCAGGTTTTTCCCCGGATATTTCCATTCGGCACCCGCAGCTGCGGCAATTCTGTCTGCTCCGGCTGTCTCTATGGTCTTATATCGGTGTTTCAGGCCGTCAAGTTTTCCCGGAACAATGAAAAAAGGTCTTCTGCCTGTAAAATTCCTGCAGAAATCAGCTATTGCTCCATCTGCAGAAGGCGAAACAGAACAGATGACACTCTCACAGATCCCGTCCTGACTTATCCCGTCTGATTCCAGCAGGATACCGATTTTCTCTTTCAGTGTTTCCGCAATATTTCCGTTTGCCGGAACCGAAACAATATCTGTTTTACCCTTTCCGGAATAGACAGCAGCCTTGATCCTGCTGTTACCCGCATCAATAACCAGGACCACAGTTATCCCCTGCTCCCATCATACAGATTTTTCACAAGTTTTTCCAGTTTGACAGCCATTTCGGTCTTTGTATCCCCTTTTTCAGCTATTTCGGGTCTGTCCCCGTTTCTTTTGTATATCGCAAACCTGTGCATGGTTTCATTTATTTCAGC
>CAZKOK010000653.1:0-2102 GCA_964554355.1 uncultured Spirochaetia bacterium
CGGAAGATAAAGAAAATTATCAGAATATTCAGGGACAAAGCTAAAATACCCTTTTTCTCCTTTACCGGAGGAGAACCTCTTCTGCGCCGCGATCTTGAAGAACTGATAAAATATGCCGTTAAGGCAGGGCTGCATACCAATCTGATTTCCAATGGAACGCTTGCATCTCCGGAAAGGGCAGAATCGCTTTACTCATCCGGACTCAGGACGGCCCAGATAAGTCTTGAAAGTCCGGATGAAAAAAAACATGACAGCCTGTGCGGCAGAAAAGGGTCCTGGAAACAGACAGTTTCCGGAATAAAAAATCTTCAGAAAGCCGGAATAAGTGTTCAGACAAATACCACGATCTGTGCCCTCAATGCCGATGATGTTGCGCTGCTGCCTGCTTTTCTTTCCGAACTGGAAATCAGGCGTTTTTCAATGAATATGTATATTCCGACTGTCAAAAATTCAATCAGTGGAAAACTGTTTGTTTCCTATACCGATATCGGCGGAGTGGTTGAAAAAGTACGGAAAAGCGCCCTTGAAAAAAATATCGTCTTCTACTGGTATTCCCCGACTCCGTTCTGTCACTTCAATCCGATTGCCAATGGTTTCGGGAATAAAAGCTGTGCCGCCATGGATGGTCTGATAAGTGTCGATTATAACGGTGATGTGCTTCCGTGCTCATCATACGACGAGTCAATGGGCAATCTGCTTGAAATGTCTTTCGAAGATGTCTGGTTTTCGGCCAGGGCTTCACATTTCAAACAGAAGAAATATGCTCCCGGGGAATGTGAGGGCTGTCCATCTTTCACTGCCTGTCAGTCTGCCTGTCCGATCTACTGGAAATATGCGGGCTGTTCGGAAATCAGAAATCCGGCCGGAGAACCGGACCGTAAAAGGATAGTATCATGAATGAAGAATACAAATACTATAAATTATCAACTCGGGCGCGTTTTGTTATTGTTGTTCTTTTATATGCCGCTGCTCCCGTAATTCAGTTCCTGACCAAAACTTTTGTTCTGGGTGTTCCGCTTTATATCCTGAGTTGGCCTTTTTTCATGCTTAAACCGCTGACCAACAGACCGGATGATCAGGGGTTTGAAGAATGGAAGCCTGTAAGCACGAATGAAATAGACCAGCTGTATAATAATCTGAAAGAGTCGAAAAGACTCAGGGCCAAGTTCGTCCTGCAGTGGGGATGTGCAGTCGGGATTATAATTCTATTTGGTCTTACGCTCTTTTTTATGGCAATGGGACTGAATACTCATATCGGCTGGCTTATACTGAATACTTTCCTGATGCTGATTCCGGCCATGTTTTTCGGTAATGCAAGGATCTTTATACCGCGGGAACTGGAAATGAAGGCAGGCCCGTTTTACACATTGCTGGCAAGACATCTTCCCAAGGACACCTTAATTACTCCGTATCTGCGTTTTGACAAGGACCCGAAAGGAAAACCGATCCCTGAAGATATCAGGCTGATGCTTGAACTTAAGAGGCATCCCGAGGATTTCGTGGGTGTTCAGTTTCAGATAGCGATTAATAACGGCCCGAACGGTCAGGTCCCTTATATGTATGCCGTAATCCTTACGCATGGCAAAGGCGGTTTCAGCTATTTAGAAGCCAAATTAAAAAAGTGGATGGGAGTTTTCAAACCCCGTTTTGCCGTTGAAGCAGGCGGCGACAATGAATACGGTACGGTAGTGGTCAGGCAGCATACCGCCGCGGGCGGATATCACACGACAGAAAGCGATATAATTGACCTTTTTAACGCTGTACTGCATTATGTTGCGGTATTAAGTCAGTACTGAACGCGGTTGTCTCTGGTTTTCCACTCCCGGAAAGATTCAATACAGACTTCTCTCTCAATCTGTTCTGTTTTTACCTGTTCTTTTTCGCTGTTCCCGCGGATAACTTCATAAATGAAATTATCATCAAACCCGATATCGGCGGCATCATGCCGGCTGCATCCGTAATAAAGCCTTGTGAATTTTGCCCAGTGTATTGCGGCAAAACACATCGGACAGGGTTCGCATGAAGAGTAGATAACACAGTCGGAAAGATCAAACCGTCCCAGAATGCGGGAAGCTTTGCGGATGGCAGCTATTTCTGCATGG
>CAZKOK010000654.1:0-2089 GCA_964554355.1 uncultured Spirochaetia bacterium
AAATACAGAAGAGGATTTTCCAGTACTTCGGTACTGTTACCTGGTTCTGGGAGATCCTTCTGGAAAAGGACGGTAACTCGGCGCGGGTCGTGCTGGCGAGGATTCCGGCGGAGGATGAGGTTTTTGGTGAGATAAAGTTTCGGGTTGTGAGTTTTGAACTTGATACGGAGTAAGGGCTCACGCGACGACGCAACGACACGACGTTTTTTGGTGAATGTTTGAAGGATTTCCATGCAGCAGGCATCTTTAGTCATAATAAAAAAGAAAATTTCCCGCAGAAATACAGCAGAGAAATCGGGTCTGTCCCCATTTATATTGAACACCCCCATTTTCATTCCGGGGTAAAAAGATGCGTCTCGACATTGTCATGGTAATAATAATTCAGATCGGAATCAAAATCCTCTATTTCGCCCGTATCAGCATTAATAATTAAATATGAAACCGGATCGCTGTTATCCAGGGCCCGCGGAGTTACTTTTCCGTAAACATCAACAAATGTAATGGCATGGGAAACTCCGTTAACATATGATGAATGTGAATAAAGAAACAATGAACCGGAAATCCGCACACGGAACGAATTGGGGACAGACCCCGTATACGTGCTGGTATATGAGCCGAATGAGCATTCCGTCAGATGTCCGGCATCAATATCAGCTATGATTCTGTGCGTCCTGCTGATATAATTGCCGTCCCAGGCAAAATAATACACCCGTTCCCGGAAAAGCTGATCGGATGCGCCACTGCCCAGGATATCATTTACATAAAGCTTTTCAGCGCCATCCTCAGTAACCCTGCGCAAAACATAGGTGCCGCCGGCATCTGAAGCCAGGATAGTTTCAGACATTACGGATAAAATTGACCTGATTCATCAGATAATATGTTATTTCTGTTTATATAATGAAACAGGATCGGGGTCGTCCGGATGGGTATAGGCGAACATCAATTTTAAAAAATGTCAGCGTTGACTTACCTGCATATCAAAATCTTTTCGGCAATCCGGCCTGTTTCAACACAGCATTCGCTGTATGCCTGGATTTTATTGACTTATCGACAGTAAAATTCTTTTTGCTTAAAGGCGAAAACCATATATCGTGATCACCTTTGCCATGACGTACAAATGAACAACCGGCTTCTTTGAGAATCTTTTTTACCTCTTTTGAATAATCAGATGACATCAGGCAAATGCCATTGTTTTACGATGCGTTATAATTGAAAATGCAACCGGCCTGGGAACATCGATATTATTGAGATCAACAAGCTCCGGAATCATTTCCTGCAGTTTATATGTCAGAACATCTATAGACCCGGCTTCCGTTGCAAGGCCGATTTCATCATATTCAGCAACCCACATTCCTGATTCATCATCGAAGAATGCATGTATTTCAATATCTTTCATATGGTAAATCGTACAATTTCATTTTAAAAAAGTCAAATCTGAAATATCATATTTAGTGTTGAATATAGACTATCCATGATCCAAACACACATCGAAAGCCTGACGGATTCGCATACGGTCTTTATATGAATACATAATTATATGTTCAGATAACGGGGACAGACCCGGTTTCCTTGTTTTCCGGAACCGTTACCGTCTCTTTGTGTACTCTGTCTCCTTCGTGTCCTTTTTTCCCCTAGTACGTCGCCTTCGGCATAACAAGCCAGAGTATCAGATAAACCAGTATTCCCGAGCCTCCGAGAAGGCAGAAGATAATCCAGGCTATTCTTACTTTAGCCGCGTCTATATTGAAATATCTTCCCAGACCGGCGCAGACGCCGCCTATAATGCCTTCATCTGTTACACGGACAAGTTTTTTGGACATGTTTATCTCCTTTGTTTCACTATTTTCATTTTTTTTATATTAGCATATATTGAAAAAACAGTATAATTTTATATCTGAATTTTTGAACAATTCAGGAGGAAAAAGTGTTTCCGATTCATCTGGATCTGAGTTTTATGAAACTGGGCATGGTCTATCATTTTGAAAGCCTCTATTTTGTTCTGGCAATTATGGCCGGACTTGTCATAGGCAGAAAACGGCTTAAAAAGGCCGATCTTTCCGAAAGTCCTGAACAGATCAGCGACCTTCTG
>CAZKOK010000655.1:0-1158 GCA_964554355.1 uncultured Spirochaetia bacterium
TATCGAAATGGACCAGTCTGATGAACTTCTTAAGGAAGTGAGTCTTTTGCGAATAAATGAAAACGGTGAAAAAGAAGCGGCGGTAATAAAAAAGCCTGACTTATGGGGTGAATATTTCCGCTATAAATATGCGCTGTTTGATTTCAGTGAAATTAAAAAAACAGGATTGTATGCTGTCAGATATGGTAATGCTGTTTCAAATGTATTCAGCATCAGCCCGGATGTGTACAAGCGGCATGTCTGGCAGCCCGCGCTGGAATATTTTCTGCCGATGCAGATGTGCCATATGAGGGTGAATCAGAAGTACAGGGTATGGCACGGTTTGTGTCATATGGACGATGCCCTTCTTGCTCCGCCGGAAATAAATCATTTTGACGGATATGATACCCTTGGGCAGGACTTTTTGGACCTTCCGTATAAAGCTCTTGAACATATTCCGGGTATTAATGAAGGCGGATGGCATGATGCAGGTGACGATGATGTCCGGACGGACACTCAGATTAACATACTTTCAGCGCTTGCACATGCATATGAAGAATTCAGGGTCGATTATGATCAGACCTTTATTGACCGGACGAACAGGCACGTTGAAATACATCAGCCTGACGGAAAACCGGACATACTTCAGCAGATAGAACATGGTGCTGTCTGGATACTGAATCTGTACAGAAAATTCAAAAAACTGGGAATGGGGATAATTGTCCCGACATTACGGCAGTATGTTCACCTTGGTGATCCCGCCGTGCAGACAGACAACAGGGTTATAGACCGGAAAATGGAAAAATCTGCCGCTGCGGGAAAGACAGGGATCTGGTATAAAAAGATAGCCAACAGGTTTTCCGCGGTTTTTGACCCCGAAGAAAATCTTGATATGATTGAAGAAGTGGTTCCCGAACTTGATGACAGACTTCTTTTCATGGTTGATATTCCCGCCCGGCAGCTTTATGTAAGCGCGGGTCTTGCTCTTGTATCCAGGGTCCTTAAGGATTATGACAAGGCCCTATCTGATGAGTGTCTGGAAGCCAGTGAATATTTATATGTTGAAAATTCAGGAAGCGAAGGTGAAAGATCAGTACATGTCGCCGCCTTCGGAAGAGGGAATTCATTTTCGGCCTTCAGGGTGCATGCCCTTTCAGAACTGATTATTTCCACGGGCAG
>CAZKOK010000655.1:1168-2085 GCA_964554355.1 uncultured Spirochaetia bacterium
TATTCACTCAAAAATGAAATAAAGGACTGTTTTGAGTATTGCGGCTGGGCCCTGGGGAGCGTACTGGAGTTTCTTGATAACGATGACTTTTTAAATGAAGTAAATAAATCTGCAGAGATTTATGCTGAACAGCTTGGGGAAAAATTCAGCGGGAATCCGTTCGGCTGTCCTTCGATTCATACAGAAGTACTCGGTTTCAGACAGTATTTTCTGAATAAATACTGGCCTGATTTTTTCAGTATAGATCCGATGTTTTCCGTTATGAATTTTCTTTTGGGCTGCAGGCCGGGAAGCACCACAGGCAGTCTTGTTTCAGGAGTCGGAACTGATTCTCCGACTGTCTGTTATGGATTTAACAGGGCGGACTGGAGTTATATCCCCGGCGGGACTTTCTGGAATTCGGTAAATCTTGTAAATCCGGATTTTCCGGAGGACAAGGTCTGGCCCTATCTGTGGCAGGAGAGGGAATACATAACCAATACTGCCTGCATGTTTATGTTCATTGTTCTGGCAGCTGATGATTTCCTGGATAAAAAGGAACAGATATAAAAGGACTAAAAATCAAGAGTACCCTGTTTTTCAAGCTGCAGAAGACTCAGTTTTGCAGTAAGGCCCCCGGCATAACCGCCTAATGATCCGCCGCTGCCGGTTATCCGGTGGCAGGGAATAACAATTGAAATTGCATTGGCCCCGTTTGCGGATGCGGCTGCGCGTACAGCCTTTTCCCTGCCAATCCGTCGGGCAAGTTCCAGATAGGATTCAGTACAGCTGTATTTTACCTCTGCAAGTGCCTTCCATACCAGTTTCTGGAATTCTGTTCCAATGGTAATATACCGGACTGAAAATTCTTTTCTTTTTCCTGCAAAGTACTCATCAAGTTCTTTTTCCAGCTGTTCACTGACAGGAGAATATCCCGG
>CAZKOK010000656.1:0-2081 GCA_964554355.1 uncultured Spirochaetia bacterium
GGACCCGGTACTTATAGATTCGAACATCCTTATAGATATATTCACAGACAATCCGGAATTGTATAAATGGTCAAGAGATAATCTGACATATTTATCCCAGATGACCAGCCTTTATATTAATCCGGTAATATACTCGGAAATCTCTGTCGGCTTTTCCGGAATCGAGGAACTTGAAAGATACCTGAACATTCTGCCTGTAAAAATGGCTGAAATTCCGCGTGAAGCCCTGTTCCTTGCCGGAAAAGCCTTTCTGTCGTACAGAAGGAAAAACGGGAACAAATCTTCAGCATTACCTGATTTTTTTATCGGCGCGCACGCCGCAGTAAACAGCTGGCAGGTAATTACAAGAGACCCCAAACGAATGTCATTCTATTTCCCTGCCCTGAGGATTATCTCTCCCTGAGACTTTTTTCTTGAAGAATTATTTTATCATAAACCCTTTTAACAATATTAACCGAAAAAACGATACTTCCCTCCCTGGAGAATGAAAATGATGTATTCAGGCTGAACATCAGCATCGGAGAAATAGACAACAAATCAGCTGCGGCAGAAAAACTGCAGATGGGACAGGGCCGTAAGGGAAATCCTGCTTACAATCTTTTCCAGGTCGAATGTTTTTGCGGTAATAGACCGCTCAAGGCTTGATCAGGTCCTTGAGGAACAGAAAATGCAGCTCAGCGGAATAACCAGCAGCGAGGATGCCGTCGAAATAGGCAATCTGCTTAATGCCCGGGTAATACTGACCGGGTCAGTAAGCGGGATCGCCGGATCATATGTAATCAGCTGTCAGCTCCTGGATGTTGAAACAGGAAGGGTAACTGCCGGACAGACCAGCATTCCGGCAGACATCATCACGGACGCCGCCGAAAAAAGACTGGACATGATGTATGTCCAGCCGATGGGAATAGGCATATCGGTTTCCGGAGTCGGCATCAATGTGGCAGGCAATAATCCCACAATCATACCTTTCCCGGAAGAAGACCTGACAATATTCCGCAGGAACTTCTCGCTTTAACTCCGCTACAGGATTACCGGATGGCTGATGGCTGCGATCGGCGCGGAATATGTTTACGGACAGCTGGTGCATCTGGATGCGGTGGGATTAAATGATGTATTTAGAACAGCATATAATTTTTTTTATGGCATAGGTAGTCTTCCGGCTGCTCTGGCATCAGGAGGGACCCTGCCGTTCAATATTACCGGAGAAGGATTCGGGATTCCCCTCAAACTCAGTTTTGTCCTGACTCCGGTCCGCTGGCTGAACATCTCCGCATCGCTTGGAGGGGAATTGTATCTTCTTGATTTTTCAGGTTATTTTTCACCGTCAAACAGCATGGGATTCGGAGTAAATGAATATGGTCCGGGCATACATAAGGAATTCTTTTCGGCCATCGGAACAGGCCGGGGTTGAGATCTTTGTTTCACCCCGTCTGGCATTTTCACTGGACCTTGGATATGAATACGGTGTTTGCGAAATTATCGGCACCAGATATAAAAGCCCCTGTTCAGGAAAACGAATCTGTCCCCATTTATAATTCATAATTTATAATTCTCTCCATGCCCTCTGTCTTCTCTGTGTTCTCTGTATCCCCCAAAAAAACACTGAAAACATCCATTGTCTTTTTACGGATGTTTTCAGTGCTGTTATAAATAATGCTGCACCAGGCAGCCGGTCAGAAGGTTAGCGTCCCTTGCGGTATTCGCTGACAACCTGTTTCAGATGAGCCTTGTCACCGGCGGAATTTTCTTCAATATACTGAATAATCAGATCAATTACGCCTTGTGATTCGTTTTTTCCGTTTATCGAACAAAACCCTTTAAACATTGTCAGAAGCGGCACCGGCACGCCTTTTACAAGAAGGTCGATTCTTTCCATTCAAGCTACCTCCGTTTTTTGATATAAGGATTATAACACCGCCGTGCGGTTTGGCAATTCACTTTTTCACGTCAGGCTGTGAAATGGGTAAAAATATACCAAACGGCATATGCCTTGGGCTAAAAGTACACATGATTTATCATTTATAATTCATAGCTGTCCAAAATAATCATATCAATACCAATTGTAGTCTGTTGTCTGGTTC
>CAZKOK010000657.1:0-2081 GCA_964554355.1 uncultured Spirochaetia bacterium
CACCGGCAAGCTCCCGGATGGCTCCATCCATGCCGTGTCCGGCAGTGACAGCGAACATCCCGATATAATCCTCTGTGCCGGAACTCTCCGGTGCAATATAATCCGAAAGAGAAAGATAATAAGTAATTTCTTCCTTCTGCTTCTGCTGTCTTAATGTCGGAATAACTGCAATTTCCTTTTTCCTGCTGTTGTCTTCAAATATTACTATATCATCTCCCCTCTGACATGCCGGCCAGAAACCGGCAGTTCCGCAGGCTTTCAGGAGATTCCCTTTTTCAATTAAATCAAGGTATTTATTGGCGTCATCATATAGTTTTTTCACCTCATTTCCTTTCCGGGGATCGGAGAAAATCTGAGGGGTTTTGCCTTTTATTTCCCATGCAAGAAAGAAATAATCCCAGTCTATATATTCCCTTATTTCAGATATTGGGTAATTTTCAAAAAGTCTTGTTCCCAGATATTCCGGTTCAGGATACAGGGGGTATTCGGGCCTGAATCTTTTTTCCCTTGCCTCTTCTATAGGGATATAAACCGCTGCCTTTTCTTTTTTTGATCTGTTCTCAATTGTTTCTTTGTATTTTTGAGCAAGTTCCTTAAGAAACATATCTTTCTTATTTCTGTTTAAAAGCTGTTCAGCTACACCGACTGCAAGCGAAGCATCCTTAACATGAACAACCGGTCCGGAATATTCCGGATCAATTTTAACTGCAGTGTGTATAACCGAAGTTGTTGCTCCTCCGATAAGAAGCGGGATTTTCATTCCTCTTTTTTCCATTGCAGATGCAACAAATACCATTTCATCAAGGCTTGGTGTTATAAGTCCTGACAATCCGATAATGTCTGCATTTAATTCCATCGCCTTATCAATAATATATTCACAGGGCACCATAACACCCATATCAATTATTTCATAATTATTGCACTGAAGAACAACGCCTGCAATATTCTTGCCTATATCATGGACATCACCCTTGACTGTTGCAAGAACTATTTTTCCTTTGCTTATCGATTCTTCACCGTTCTGTTCCTCTTCTATATACGGAAGGAGATATCCGACAGCTGCTTTCATGACCCTTGCGCTTTTTACCACCTGGGGAAGGAACATCTTGCCCGCCCCGAAAAGTTGACCTACTTTATTCATTCCGTCCATTAATGGACCTTCAATTACTTTAATAGCCCTTGAACTTTTCAGACGGCATTCTTCGGTATCTTCGGTGATATATTTCGTTATTCCCTTTATGAGTGCATGTGACAACCTGCTTTCCACGTTTTCATCGCGCCATTCGTTTCTTTCTTCGTTTTTTGATGTTTTGCTTTCGATTACCTTTTCAGCAAGCTCTATGAGTTTTTCCGTCGCATCACCGTTTTTATTAAACACAACATCTTCAACTGCTTTCAGAATATCTTTCGGAATTTCATCGTAGACGGTCAGTTGTCCGGGATTTACAATTCCCATATCCAGACCCGCCCTGATTGCATGAAACAGAAAAACAGAATGGATTGCTTCCCTGATATAATTATTGCCGCGGAACGAAAATGATACATTGCTTATCCCGCCCGAAACCAGAGTCCCCGGGGCCCGTCTTTTTATTTCGGAAATGGAATTAATAAAATCCACAGCATAATTCCGGTGTTCTTCCATGCCGGTGCCTATTGCGAAAATATTCGGATCAAAAATCATTTCTTCAGGGCTTATCCCTGCTTTTTCGGTAAGCAGTTTATAACTTCTTTCACAGATTTCAATTTTTCTCTGCAGAGTGTCTGCCTGTCCCTGTTCATCAAATGCCATAACAATCATGGCGGCACCGTATTTTTTTACTTCCCTTGCCAGTCTCAGGAATTTTTCCTCACCTTCCTTCAGGCTTATCGAATTCACAATGCCTTTTCCCTGAAGACATTTAAGACCGGTTTCCTGCACTTCCCATTTTGATGAATCTATCATTACAGGCACTTTCGCTATATCAGGTTCACAGACAGCCATTTTAAGAAATCTGTCCATTTCGGCTGCCGAATCAAGCATTGCATCATCCATGTTTACATCAATTATCTGTGCTCCGCCTTCTACCTGGGCTCTTGCGACA
>CAZKOK010000658.1:0-2076 GCA_964554355.1 uncultured Spirochaetia bacterium
ATATCGGCCATAAACATATTGTTCTCATAAGCCTGGTACCCTCCGCCGGAGACTATTTCACGGGTGGTATCATAGGCGCGGATTTCCGAATCAGGTCCCGGCGGGCCGGGTTCCTGAATTCGGCCAGTCACATGAAGGAACGATCAATAATGACATTACAGCCAGGGCTGTCAAAATAATTCTGATTTTCATATATTTCTCCAGTTGTTTTATCATAGATGATTTCACATTAGGGAGAATTTTCAATATGAAAACGCGTGCATCCGGGATCCTGTTCCAATGAAAACACCTGTTTTCTGTATTTGGAGAATACCACGCAGCTGATAAAAAATGTTATAATTAACCTGCCAGTTATGAAAAGAGAATTGATATATTTAATGGAACCGCCGTTATGAATTCGTTGCGGCAGCGGTAAATTATTGTATTATGAAATTGTGACATTTCATGAGATGCTGTAATATTGTAAAACAGGCAGAAGGACGGCTTTTGAAAAAGGGAACATTATTATCGTTATTTCTGTTATGACGGATGGCTTAATGATACGGAGCGGCTGCCGGAAATTACAAAATTAAGGAAGGAAATATGGGTAAAGGAATCGGCTTAAGGGAGACCATGGCTATCGGTATAGGCGGTATGGTGGGCGGCGGGATTTTTGCTGTTCTTGGTCTGGCCGTATCTCTTTCCCGCGGCGCTGCTCCGCTGGCTTTTCTGATTGCCGGTTTGCTTGCGCTTGTTACTTCATACAGCTATGTCAGGTTGTCATTGGTTTTTCCGGACCGCGGAGGTACCGTTCATTTTATTAATAAAGGGTTCGGTAAAACAGTGTTCAGCGGTTCCGTGAACAATCTATTGTGGATCAGTTATATTATCATGCTTTCTTTATATGCATCCGCATTCGGATCATATGCGTCGAACTTGCTTCCGGTAATTATAAGTAAAAATTTAAGTTTTCATATTTACGCGACTTTTGTAGTGGTGCTGGCCACGGCAATAAATTACTTCAGCCTGAAAGTGGTCGGAAAGATCGAATCTGCTGCCGTACTGATTAAGCTGGTAATACTTGTTTCGTTTGTCGTTGCGGGGATCCTGGGATTGTCCGGCAGCTCAAGCCTTGGCCAGCTGATGCCGGTAAACTGGAGCAGCCCCTTTAGTATATTTTCGGCCGGGATGGTTATTTTTGTTGCATATGAAGGGTTTGAATTGATTGCGAACGCGGTCCCGGATGTAATTAATCCTGAAAAAAATGTAAGGAGAGCATTTTACATCTCGATTGCTTTTGTAATTGTGCTCTACTTCATTATTGCGGTTGTTACCGTCGGATCTGTCTCTTTTGCCGAAATTGATTCAGCCAGGGATTACGCGCTTGCCGAAGCCGCCAGACCTTTGCTGGGTCAGGCAGGTTTTTCGATAATAACTATCGCCGCGCTTATCTCAACCTTTTCGGCTATAAACGCCTCGCTGTACGGCGGAAGCAGGGTCAGTTATGAACTCGCGGAAGATGACGAGCTGCCGCATCATCTTACAGGTATGTTGTGGAATCATCCGGTAGGCCTGATGATTACGACAGTTCTGACCCTCATTCTGGTAAATACAGTCAATCTTGAAAGCATTTCCACGGCCGGCAGTTCCGGGTTCATTCTTGTGTTTATCGTAGTGAATATGACTGGTTTCAGGCTTGCTGGGAAGATTTCTGCGAAAAGGTTTTTCCCCGCAGCCGGTTTTGTTCTGGGGACAGCGTCTTTTATTACTCTGGTTGTGCAGCAGTTTTCAGCAAACAGACCTGGAATCATTCTGGCCCTCTCTGTCATAGCCGTATGTTTTCTTAGCGAATTTATTTTCAAGAAAACCGAAACCGGCAGGATACGGAGAGGAAAATAATTATCACCATATTTTTCAGAAACTCTCCGGATTGCTTTTCCTCAAGCCCCTCAAACTTTTCCGCCATCTTCGGATTACGCCTGGTCAGATTCTTTAAAGTTATTGCCGGGAACACAAGTAAACAGAGAAGGGGAGAATGGCCGCCCGCTCCCTCTGGTCGGCTTACGCGATCTGACCACTAAATCATAGATTTAGTGG
>CAZKOK010000659.1:0-2067 GCA_964554355.1 uncultured Spirochaetia bacterium
CAAGTGTCACAAAATTGTCCGGAGGAATTGTGCCGTATTCTTCGGTGGTCCACCTGGCCAGGGCCTCAAAACCTGCAAGATCCTTATCTTCCAGTCTGTACTGAGGCTGATAAACCAGGGTGATATCATGATTATCAATTGCCTTGCGGAGCATATTTTCAAGCTTAATCCTTTCAACAATCGATTTGTTCATATGCGATTCAAAAGTCTGTATGCGGTTTTTACCTGTCCTTTTTGCGTGATACATGGCGATATCAGCTCTGCTCAGAAGGTCTTCCGATATCCTGCCGTCTTTGGGGTATTCCGAAATACCCAGACTTCCGGTCAGATAAAATTCAAAACCTTTCGGGTCCTTGTACGGCTGGCGCAGCTGTTTAAGAATTCTGCTGCCGATTCTCAGACTCTCTCCCTTGTGATCAAGCGGACAGATAAATACAAATTCATCGCCGCCGAATCTTGCAAAAAAATCCTTCTGCCGCAAAACATTGCGGATACTCAGCGAAACATGCTTGAGCAGACGGTCTCCAGCATCATGGCCGTAGCTGTCATTGATATATTTGAAACGATCAAGATCAAGGAGAAGAATTGCAAGCGAATTATCCGGTTTTTCAGCGATAAAGCGGTCGAGTTGTTCCTTTATCATCAATCTGTTCGGAAGACCTGTAAGCGTATCATGATAAGCCATGTACCTGATTCGTTCCTCGTGGCGGTGCCTTTCTGTTATGTCTGCAACCGAACCGATGATTCTGTACGGATGGTCCTCCTGGTCTTTTAATGCTTCACCGCTTGCCGAAACCCAGGTATAGGTCCCCGAATTGTTCTTTATCCTGAATTCGCACTGAAACTTTCTTCCTGTCTCAAGATGTGCGGAAAGAGCTTTCCTTACACCAGGCAGGTCGGCGATGTGGATCCATTCCATAAAAGGCATGTTTCTGAATGCTGTCTGATCTGTCCTGGTCGTAAAACCGAGCATATTCAAGGCGCGGCTGTTCCATTCAATTGAGTTTTTTCTCAGGTCCCAGTCCCATATCCCGTCAGTGGAATTATTTGAAACCACCTGAAGCTGCTCGGCAAGATTTTTCGTATCCTGTTCGCGGTTCCTTATCTGCTCAATCAGTACCTCCCGTTCCATTCCGAATGAGAGGAGATCGAGATAATTGGTCATAGTTACATAACTTGCATATTCACCTTCTGCAAGCGTAGACCCCACAACTGCAAGAAAGCCCCATTTCTGCTGTTCAACTTCTATAGGAATTATAGTGGTCATACTGTTTCCGGATTTTCTGTAGGAAGGAATTTCTTTCCATGGGAAATCCTCCACTGAAAGTTCTTTGGGAAGTTTCTCCAGTTTTCTGCTTTCCCTGTTGCTGTTTGTAAAAATCTTCTGAATATGCAGTTTTTCTTCGCTGTCGGACACAATCCATCTTGCCAGGCATGCCCACTGAAGATAAGGTCCGAAAAGGGCACTTTGACCCATTATGCTGTCCAGATGGGACCGGATGATTGATTTTGTAGCTTCATAATCAAAAGCGGAAGTGCTTTCATGGAGTCTTATCAGTCTCTCTTCATTACTGTTTTTTTCCGGTCCGGTTTCATCAGAATAATCTTTTTCCCCGCAGGATGCCCTTACATCAAGAGAGCAGGGGACTTTTATTTCAATTGCGCCCGCGCCGTCCCGTCCATGCTCGATCTGATTATACAGACGCTTTACAGCAGCCTCCGCCATCATATTCAAATTCTGGCTGACGCTTGTAATCGGAGGTTTGCGGACGCTGCACATGCTTATGGAATCAAAACTTATAACGGCAAGCTGATCAGGTACAATTGTTTTTTCGGTCTGAAGCCTGTCAATAAAGCCGATTGCATTCAGGTCCGTGGAACAGAACACGGCAGTGCAGTCGGGCTTTTTTTCCATAAATATATTCGCCGTCTGGATTCCGGCCTGGAGATAACCGAGTCAAATGCCGAACGTATAGGTGTCGCCATCGGCTCGGGCATCGGCGGCCTGCCGATGATCGAAATCAATCACCAGAAACTGATCGATGGCGGCGCGCGCAAGATCTCGCC
>CAZKOK010000660.1:0-2063 GCA_964554355.1 uncultured Spirochaetia bacterium
ATTGATGAAATAGGTTTACACTATGGTTCAGTATACCATCCAGGATATCCTTCTTTTTATGTTTTTCTTGCTGTTCATGGATAAATTGCAGATAATTCCGGAAATTTCGAAATAGCCGGAGATTCGCTGACCCTTAATGCTGATTTCAATGATGACGGCGATTTTGAGGATGAAGGCGAGTCTGTTACTTATACGAAAATATAACAACTAAACAGACGGAACCAGGAAACCCGGGGGAGTCTGCCGGTTTTTTGTTTCAGAAAGAAAATTGCGCTCTGATATAATAATTATCCTTTTCAGCATTGCGTCCTAAAAATCCTTCGCGTATTCCGCCCCACCACAAATCCGATCCTGCGGATATCTGCCAGTTGTCGTCAATATCGTAAGTAATCCTCGGAGCAAAGTAAAATCCATTTTCGGGAATGCTGTAGATAAAGTTGCCTGCAATTTTCACAGTTTCCCTGAAAAAACTCGTATCCATTCTTAAAAGAATGTATATCTGCGAAGGATGGTACTGCAGCATGTAATCATCAAGAATCTGCCTGACAGTATCCTTAATCAGCGGGGTCAGGTCGGATTCAGTTTCGGCATCCGCATTGAATATCAGTCTGTGGAAGAAATTAAGCTGGGTATGCAGATTGGTAAAGAAGGTCTTTTCAACCTGCAGGGCGTAAAAAAACTCGCTGTTTTTGGTCTCCATTTTCGTTCCATCAATATCAGCCGTAAGCTTTAAAGCTGCATCAAAATTAATAAGGAAATCGCTTATGCTGAAACTTGCGCCCAGTCCAATATTATGCAGATGATTGTAAGCAGTCGTAACGCTGCCTGTAACTGTATATTCATCTGTTTCCGGAGGGCCGGGGACGAAGATATAAGTTTCGTTTATGCTGCTCAGATCAAAGTCCGGAAGGTTGTCTGTATACCAGGAATAGGCGAGTATCAAATCAAAAAGGTTCGAATAATAGTTGAAGGAAAGATGGATCGAATTACTCCATTGGGTAAAAAGCGGTATTTCCTGTTTATTGAAAGTAACATCAATTATATAATGCAGATCAGGTACTACAGGAGGAAAGAGGGGTATTATAATATCATCGATAAACGAAATGCTTTCGATATTTATCAGACTCGGCTGCAAGAATGGCACGTAGACTGCTTCGATATTCATGCTGTCATTAAGGTTCACAACAAGATGGGCCATCAGATCGGGCAGGGTCCCTTCGAAAAAATTATCGAGACTCAGGACGTCCAGGTCCGAATGGTTTATCACATTCAGCGGGCTGTTGATATCGACCTTCCCCTGGTTTGCGAATTTCTGTCCCAGATAAAGGTCGAATATGCCGAAGTGAAGACCGAGATAAGCTTCGCGCACAATCAGGGCCGGGTCGGTAAACATCGGTTCTCCGAAAGGCTGGAAAAAGTACTGTGCGCTCAGACGAAAGTGGACTGGGTCCCATTTGCTGCCCAGCGAAATTTCCGGGGCAGCCGTAATCCGCATCCGTTCGTTTCCGTAAAATGTTTCCGGATCGATCAATCCGTAATAATCAGTTAATAAAATAACCCTGTAATCAAATTCCATTGCCGAAACAAGGCCTGCGGACATAGCAAGCAGCAAAACGGCGATAACAGATTTTCTCATCATACACCCCCCCTTATCGGTTCTGCAGGTATCTTTGGGTAAAATACTTGTCAGGAATATCTTCAGGTGCCTCAAGCTTTGTGAATTCGATAACTGACGTATGCCCGCTCTGAAGGTTCTTCATAATAATATGGGACGGGTAGGCATAGCCGGTAAAATTCGCGACTTCCTTTACCATCAGTTCCTTTAAAAGGTCTCCGGCAAGATCATAAAAAAAGACCCTGACATTGACGTAATCGGATTTTCTTGTATAAATCCGCTGCAGCGAATATCCGTATTTTTCATCAATGTCCCGCGATTTTCCCCTTACTTCAATAACATAGCATAAATCCCCGTTGTATTCCTCTTCTCCGGTCAGAGCATAATTGAATTCATTCCGGTCCCTGGTTATAAGATCGCTGAAGGTAAAATCGCTGCCCATGAAGTA
>CAZKOK010000661.1:0-2061 GCA_964554355.1 uncultured Spirochaetia bacterium
GAATTGATGGTGAGCTTGTTTACTATTCAAAGACATATATCGAATATAATTCTTATGAAATAGGTCTGAAATTTTCACCTGAAGAGCTACAGCAAAAGCTTGTTTTATTGATTGATGAATATGAGAAAAAAGGATTGCAAGTTATTGATTTATTCAAAATAACCGAAAAAAATCAGTCATCGTAAAATATTTTGATAAATTCCCCGTGTAAAATCCCCCCACATTCGATATAATTAACCATAGAGAGGACACCACATGCAAAACGGCAAACAAGATCACAATACCAGCCCGGTTAAAACCTTTGTAATAGATACTAAAGTATCTGTTACACATAAATACCGGATTATAGAATTTTAATCCCGGTTTTCCAATTTCTCCAGCTCTTCAGCATCTGCTAGATCTTTTAATCTTTCTGATGCTTTTTTACTTTGCAGTAAATCATTTTTGGAAATAATATTTAGTTTGGTTCCTTCAAAATCAACCCGTTTAATATGTTTGAAAACTTCGATGTTTGAAACGCCTTTCAGAACCGTTAAGAAATCTATTCGGTTTGGCTCAACTCCAATATGAATGGCTGTTCCTTCTTTCATAAAAAACTCTTCAGGTATGCCCGCTTCTCCAAATCCGAATTCCGTTAATGCTTTCATTATTTTCGAAGCATTTTCTTTAGAAGGGAAAAGCAGAAAATCAATATCATGTGTAGTTCTTACGTACCCGTAGTAGATGACTGCAAATCCTCCTACCAATGCGTACTGGACTTTATGCTTTTCAAAAAGATTTATTAAATCTCTCATGTCTTTCGTGAAAACCATTTACCAGCTTACCTCTTCGAAAGAAACTACAGGCTCGATTTTATTTTTCGTCCATTTGTCGCCCCAGCAGCGTTCCTGCAATATGGAAAACTCATGGATTCTTTCCCATGGAGACTGATTATTTCTACGTTGATATTCAGCCTCGGATTCTTCTTCGAAAGAACTGAATATTTCAACCTTTATGTTTCTGTCTTTCATAATATGTCCTTTTCTTAAGCAATTGTATTTTAATATAATACGTAAGGATCGGGTAGTAAAAAAGAATTATTAAATTCCCCGTGTAAAATCCTCCCGCATTCAGTATAATTAAATCAGAGTGGACAGCACATGCAAAACGGCAAGCAGGACGATGTCAATCAGGAAGAGTCATTCAGCTTGCCGACCCGGTCAGGATTTGACTGACATGATATGCTGGTTAGCCCGGGATGCACGATCTGTATTGACAGCTGTCCCTTCAGGGATATCGATCCGGAAGCTGAAGAAGTGGACACGACGCGCTGCCTTTCCTATACCGCCAGAATTCCATCATTTTCAAAGCTCTGGTTCGGTCTTCTCCTTTTTATAAACAGGAAAAAAGCTGCCCGCTGCCTTAACAGAAGTGGTATCGACGAGTATACTTTTCATATCTGTTCGGAATGTGTAGTCAGCTGTCCATACGGCATGACCGCAGAAGAGATCCCGAAAAAAACAGCAGACCTTGGGGTCCGCTATTAGTCTGCAGATGTATTCAGTATTGAGGAGTGAGTTTGGTGGTCCCTGAAAAAATACCCCTAACCGGTGCAGAAACTTTTAAGGAAATGTGTGAACGGTTTTTCGGATGCTTTGCATTTGCCCGGGATTATATCGCTGACAGACGCCCGGGCAATACTGCCTCGATGAATGTTGAACTGATTCTGAAAAAACTCTGGCAGGAAAGACTTCTTGAAAACGCCGCATTCGACGAGTTGCTTCGGGACGCGGTAATACTCGACTATTCATTTTCCGGGAATCTTCGCGAAATGGCGGAAGCTGTATTCTTAAAAATCATGTATGATGATTACTGGGCAATGGATATGCTGAGCTCTGCCGAAAAGGAAATGCTCAGTAATGCATCAAGGATAATTATTAATAGAGATTAAAAATGAAATCTGGGTTTATCATTTATTAAGAATAAGGCATTAGTAAATCAATTTCAAAACGTATTGATTTGCAGCTGTTGTCTATGATTGATAATTTAAAAGTAAAGCTTAAGGACATATATAATATTACA
>CAZKOK010000662.1:0-2058 GCA_964554355.1 uncultured Spirochaetia bacterium
TGACGAAACACCGGCCGCAGCTGCAGCAAGGGAAGTAAAGGAAGAAGTGCATCTGGATATCAGCGAACCGGATTACTGCGGGGAACTTTATTTTCAGTTCACAGACGGACTTAAATTACACTGTACGGTTTTTACCACAGAAAATTTTAGCGGAACAGAAGAAGAAACAGGCGAGGCCGATCCTTTCTGGTGTAAAACCAGTGATATTCCTTATGATAAAATGTGGGAAGATGACAGTCACTGGATTCCCTTTATGCTTGAAAAGAAAAAATTTACCGGGTATTTCGTTTTCAAGGATGATGACATGCTCAGCTATACAATCAGAAAACAGGCCTGATTTCATATTACTTTTTTCCAAAACTGTGAATATCGGCACAGTGTCTTTTTTATTACTGCGAATTAGAATAAGTCAGACATTATACCAAAGAAAGAGGTAATATGAAAAAAAGACAAATAATCATTTTATTCGCGATAACAAAACATGGCCACTGCTATGCCGCCTCCGGACGGTTTTTTTTATTTCCCGTCATCCGGTTTTTTATTACTTTTATTCATATACCGGGTAATTTATACAGCGTAAAAAAAGTGCAATTATTCCTGTCAAATTTGTTTAACATTAAAGGAGAAAACATGAAACGAATAATTCTGCTTATGATCATCTGCAGCTCTGCAGCAGGATCACTGTTCGCTCTGGCAAACAGGGAAGACAATAAATCATGGGATTATAAAGGTTTTACAGCAGTGGAAAACAGCTGTTCTGTAGACGTTGAAATCCGCACAGGCAAAAGCTTCAGCATTGATGTGAAAGGGGATCCCGATTATATAGAAGACCTAGTAATTGAGCTTTCCGGAAAAACTCTGGAAATATCATATGACCAGGGCTGGTTTTTTGGAAGTTCCAATTCGAACGGTACCACAGTCTATATCTCAATGCCGGAAATAGAAGCCCTCTCGCTGACCGGATCGGGAGATATGAAAGTTTTGGGAGCTGTACAGGGAGATGAGTTTGAGATTGAGCTTAAGGGTTCCGGTTCAGCCGATCTGGAAGAAATAGATTCAGACAAGGTCAGTTTCAGTTCTCTTGGTTCGGGCGACATGTCCGCAAAAAGCATAAAAAGCGAAGATACTGTTCTGCTGCTGTCGGGTTCGGGAGGACTGAAAGTTTCTGAAGAAATTATTGCTTCGGAAATTCAGATTGATATAAAAGGTTCAGGTGATGTTAAAGCCGGAAGCGTTAAAACAGACTCTTCGGAAATTTCAATTCTCGGATCAGGTTCCGTTGATTTTGACAGTATTGATACCCGGGATCTGAAAATCAGGATGACCGGCAGCGGAGATATCATGATCGACAGCGGGTCTGTAGGAAATCTTGAATACGATTCACTTGCTTCGGGTTCGCTTGAAATGAAAACGGTTAAGGCCGGAAAAGCCTCATTAAACCTTGTCGGCTCAGGCGATGCAGAACTGGGTGTTACAGATAATGCAGAAGTCTGGCTTTCCACCTTGGGAAGCGGAGATATTTATATTTACGGGCGTCCTGATATTCAGAAACAGTCTTCGCTGGGCAGCGGGGATATTGAAATAAAATAATCAGCGGTCTGCCTGATATTCATTAACCAGATCAATTGTATGATCGATAAGCTCCATTGATCCCGGGGCCCCGTGTCCCGGGATTATTATCTGTGCATTACTGAAATGTTTTTTCAGGTTCCTGCAGCTTTCAGCCCATGCATTAACATTCGCATCGGCAAGGTTTCCCAGAGTCTCATTATTCATTGCCTTTATTAGGCATCCTCCAAAAAGGACCGGGGATCCGTGTATTCTGACACTTATATTGTCGACAGTGTGTCCTTCTCCGGGAAAAAACATCTCAAGTGAATATGGTTCCAGAGTGAGTGTTTTTACACCGCTGAATCCGTTTTCAGGGACCGGAAGATGGTTTCTTTGGCATATTTCAATTGTCCTGTCCAGGGACCATGATTCAATGCCTTCGGCTTTGAATGTTTTTAGTCCGCCGAGATTGTCATCATGAAAATGGGTCGGAATTATGTATTTTAT
>CAZKOK010000663.1:0-2052 GCA_964554355.1 uncultured Spirochaetia bacterium
GATCGGGTATATAAATAACTGGCTTAACGGAATAGGCAGTCCGGAACTGACAGGACACTATATTCTGATTACCATGATCATGGTACAGATGTTTGCCTATCTTTTCCAGGTTTTCAGAATAATCAGGTCCTATGAAAAGCCGATCAGGGAAATATATTCATCAATTGAAAAAAACAATCTTAACTGGCTCAGGTATTTTCTTTATTCGTATATAATACTGCTGTTTATTCTTGGATTATTATACCTTTTAATACTTTTGGTATTTCCGGCAGTAAAAATCTATAAATTAGTGCCTTTTTTTATATCAGTTTCCATATTATTCCTGACATATCGTGTATTAATCCAGCCGGAAATTCTGGTCGGCAGCACACTGCAGGAATTCAACAGAGAAAACAGCGAGACAAAAATCAATAAATACAATGAACGTAATCCGGAAAAATACATTGCAAAAATAGAAGAAGCAATGAAAAAGGATAAAATCTACAGGAATCCCGGGCTTTCCCTGAATGATCTGTCGGAAGAACTGGGAATCGAGCGCAATTTTCTTTCATACATCATAAATGAACATTTCAAACTGAATTTTTATGATTTTATCAACAGCTACAGAATAAATGAAATAAAAACCAGGCTAAAGAGCAGACCTGACATTCAGTTAAATCTTATCCACCTGGCCATGGATGCAGGCTTTAATTCAAAAACAACATTCAATGTAATGTTTAAAAAGTTTACCAAAATGACCCCGAGTCAGTACAGAAAGAAAATCATTCATGAATAGACCGGATATATAACCAGATTAATCATTGACCGAAATATGTTGTTTCTATTATTCTGGCATTAGGTAATATGGAAAAAACTGGAGGACAAGATGAAAAAACGCATTCTCGGCAAATCAGGGATGGAAGTTTCGGAAATCGCACTGGGGACCTGGCAGGTCGGGGGAAAATGGGGAAGCGCTTTTGACGAAGCCAATGCAGACCGCATAATAAACAGCGCAATCGACATGGGCGTAAATTTCATAGACACAGCAGACGTGTATTCAGACGGCGATTCCGAGAAAGCTGTCGGTAAATCTGTCAGAAAACGATCTGAAAGAATATACGTTGCATCAAAATGCGGCAGACAGATCAATCCGCATGTAAGCGAAGGATATACCCCGGAAGTTCTGCGGAAATATGTGGAAGACAGCCTTAAGCGCACAGGGCTGGAAAGACTCGATCTGATACAGCTTCACTGTCCTCCCACACAGGTGTATTACCGGCCGGAAATCTTCGGACTTTTTGAGGATCTTAAAAAAGAAGGCAAAATTGCAAATCTCGGAGTCTCGGTTGAAAAAATCGAAGAAGCTGTAAAAGCCATTGAATTTGACAATGTGACCAGCGTTCAGATTATCTTCAATATATTGCGGCAGCGTCCGGCAGAACTCTTTTTTGATCTTGCCAGGAAAAAGAATGTCGGCATTATCGTCAGAGTACCTCTGGCTTCAGGTCTGCTGACAGGGAAATTCAGCAAATCGACAAAATTCGAAGCCGGCGACCACCGCAATTTCAACCGGGACGGTAAAGCATTCGACAAGGGCGAAACATTTTCCGGCGTTCCATACGAGGCTGGTCTTGAGGCAGTGGAAGAAATCAAATCCATTTCCCCCGGTGAAACCGCTCTTGCCGCCTTTGCCCTGCGCTGGGTCCTGATGTTTGATGAAGTTTCCACTGTTATTCCCGGCGCATCAAGTCCGGAACAGGTTGATGCAAACTGTGCGGCAGCTGCAATACCTGCATTGACAGATGCACAGATGAAAGCGCTAAATAATCTTTACAATGAAAAAATTAAGCCCTTTGTGCATCACCTGTGGTAAAAAATGTTCCGCTATATCAGCACTTTGATATGAAAAAGATAAAGATCCTTATTGCAGAAGATGACAGGGAGGTAAACTCTCTGATAGGAAAATATGCCGGAAAGGAAGGTTTTGGCGTCGATTTTGTATTTGACGGAACCAGTGCTGTGGCAAAACTTGAGAACGGAACATTTGATCTGCTTATTCTGGACATTATGATT
>CAZKOK010000664.1:0-2047 GCA_964554355.1 uncultured Spirochaetia bacterium
TTATTACAGCGGCTGTGTTTGTTTATATTAAATGATAAGCAAAAAATATCGTTTTTTCTGTTTTTTTGACTACTGTTTGTTGGTATTCCATTTATTTTTTAACTATAATTTTTTTTAATGAGTGAAGAAAACAAGGAGAATATCCTGTTTCTGGAATACTGCCCATGCAAAGCGGCAGCCGTCCGGGAAATGCTTGAGGCAGCCGGGTACAATGTAATTTCAGTATTGAAACCCGGACCTGATAATATTAATCCGGACGACAGGAACAGGGCTGATCTGATTATAATCATAACCGAAAGGGAAGAAACAGATAAAACCGATTTTGGAAAAATAATGCTCAGCGGTGCAGGAACAGTCCCCGTCATTTTTCTGCTTTGCGGGCCTGTCGCCGATCCTGAAAAATATCCTGATGATATCCCGGTTTATGCATACTATGACTGCAGCAGTGATCCGGCTGTTATTCTGACTTCTGTAAAACTGGCTTTGAAATGGTCCTGTAAATCCTCATCAGATAGAATGTATGAGATTCTGATAAACGGAATGAATGAGGGCGTATATGTAATCGATTTTGAGGGAAATATTGTTGATATTAACGATAATGCTGCAGAAACTCTGGGATTTACAAAAGAGGAGATATACAGTATCGGACTTCCCGGAATTGACGGGTCTCTTTCACCCGAAATAATCAAGGGACTTGCAGCTTCCATGCCGGCGGATGAAATCCAGGTTTTCGAAACCACACATAAAACAAAAACCGGCAGAGCCATTCCGATGGAAATAATTTCAAGCATTATTACTTACAAGGGAAGAAAAGCCATATTAAGCATGGCCCGCGATATTTCAGGCCGGAAGCAGATGGAAGAACAGATAAAAAGACAGCTTGAAGAAAAGGAAATTCTGATAAAAGCGACACATCACAGGGTAAAAAACAATATTGCCTCCATTGCAGCTTTGCTTTCACTGCAGAAATCCAGAACGGATAATCCTGAAGTTAAAGAGGCGCTGAAAGAGGCGGAAAGCAGAATTCACTGCATGCATGTCCTGTATGATACACTTCTTAAGCATGATTCCAGCCTGTCTGTCAGGAATTACCTGGAAGCCCTGAGGGATTCGATATTCAACCTTTACCGGAAACCGGAAAAAGTGGAAGTCGAGTCACAGATAGAGGATATTGTCCTGGAAGAAAAGATAATATTTGCCCTGGGCGTTGTATTCGAGGAACTTCTGACGAATATCATGAAATATGCATTTACCGATAATTCTGAAGGTAAAATTGAGATCATATTTGAAAAAAGCGGAGATATGGCAAGACTTACGGTCAGGGACAATGGAAAAGGAATACCTGAAAACCTGAATAAGGCTGAAGGGTTCGGAATTACCATTGTCAGAATACTGAGCGAACAGCTTGAAGCTGAATACAAGATGACAAACGATTCCGGAACATGCAGCACATTTCAGTTTAAATGCTGTTAGCCGAAAACTTCGCAGATTTTTTTCTTTTCACCAAGTACTTTATGGGCTTTCTTTAATTCTTCAGGGATATTTATTGCCTGAGGGCATTTCGGGATGCATTTCCCGCATTCCTTACAGACCGATGCATTGCCGTTCGGATTATTGCTGTCGGTTTTTGCCGGATTTCCTGTAAGCTTTTTACAGTGCCCCGAAGCTTGTAAAAACAAATGATAATCAGGAGTCAACCAGATTTCAGTTTTTCAGGCAGCAATATAATCTGGAATTCTTCTTCCCATTCTGATATTTGAGTTTCTCCATTGCATCATCCAGGTTTTCTTCTCTTCTTCCCATAAATCACACTTGTGAAAAAAGACTCTTTTTCCCCATAGATTATCAAGTACCTCAAGAACATCAGATTTATCAAGTCCCAAATACTCGCCTCTGGTTTCCCAGTTCCCCTTTCTCTGTTCCTTAACCCTCCTGGGCATAATGTAATTGTGATATGCCTGATATAAACTGAGCCTTGTCATCATTGCACTAGGACATCGGGCAAACTGTACAGTCTCCCTGACATGATTAGCCTGATCTTTGCGTA
>CAZKOK010000665.1:0-2038 GCA_964554355.1 uncultured Spirochaetia bacterium
TAGTCATTGGCATGATTTTTGTTAAATATCGATTTTTTGACAGCAACAGTTCCCTGTCCTTCTGGAACTCTTTTTCCTTGTTCCGTATCTGATTGCCGCAATCGCTTTTCTAATTCTATTACTGATTCCCATCACTACTCCTTCAGAATGAGTTCAAGTACATCAGTACCGAAATTACCGCTTATAAAGTACCTGCTGGAAATTATTTTTTTCTGTATATCTATATTCGTATTTATGCCCTCAATAACATACTCATCAAGTACCCTGCTCATTCTGGCCAGACATTCTTTTCTGTCTGCTCCATGGACAATTATTTTTGAAACAAGTGCATCATAAAAAGGCGGAACATCACATCCCGGATAAAGAAAACTGTCTATCCTTACTCCCGGACCTCCCGGCGTATGAAGCTGAAGAACCTTGCCCGGACTTTTTGCGTTTATGCGGCATTCAATCGACCAGCCGTTGAATACAATATCATCCTGTGTAAAATCAAGCTTCCCGCCTGTACATGTTTTTATCTGTTCCTTGATAATGTCAATACCTGAAATCATCTCGGAAACAGGATGTTCAACCTGTACCCTTGCGTTAACTTCCATAAAAAAATAATTATCGCCTTCAACCAGGAATTCAATTGTTCCTGCTCCGGTATATTTCAGTTTTTTAAAAAGACGGACGGCATCCGAAGTCATTCTTTCCCGCATTTCCGGATTAACCCCGGGCGAAGGCGATTCTTCCACCAGCTTCTGATGGTTCTTCTGCACCGAGCAGTCTCTTTCACCAAGGTGAACAACGTTGCCTGTATTGTCTGCAAGTATCTGCACTTCCACGTGCCGTGGTTTTTCAATAAATTTTTCAAGATAAACAGTCCCGTCCGAGAAAGCCATTTCTGCTTCATGAATCGCGATTTTCATATTTTCTTCAAGGTTTTCTTTTTTACGGACTATCCTTATTCCTTTTCCGCCACCGCCTGACGCTGCCTTGATCAACATCGGAAACCCTACTTTTTCTGCATTGGTTAACGCTTCCCTGATATTTGAAACTGCGCCATCGCTTCCCGGAATTACAGGAATATCAGCATCCTTTGCAGACTGTTTCGCCTGAACCTTGTCGCCAAGGAAATCAATTACTTCCGGAGAAGGCCCGATAAACTGAAGACCGGCATTTATTACTGCCCGCGCAAATCCCGAATTTTCGGCAAGGAACCCCACTCCCGGATGAACAGCATCACATCCTGTGGATACTGCAGCTGTAATCAGGTTCGGAATATTCAGATAACTCTTTTTTGAATCCGGAGGACCTATGCAGACAGCATCATCAGCAAGATCGACATGAAGGGCTCCTGCATCAGCTTCCGAGTATACTGCGACACTCCTGATTCCCATTTCCCTGCATGCCCGGATAATTCTGACAGCTATCTCACCTCTGTTTGCGATTAGTATTGATTTAACCATTATCTTCCCCTGTTATTTTTTCACTTCAAACAATGGTGTACCGTATTCAACAAGGGCTGCATTCTCTACAAGTATGTTAACTATTTCACAGTCAAACTCTGCGGTCAGCTCGTTCATGACTTTCATTGCTTCAAGAATGCAGAGAGTCTGTCCTGATTTTACTTTCTTTCCTTCTTCGACGAAAGGAGGTGAATCTGGTGACGGTGCACGGTAAAAAGTCCCGACAAGCGGCGACTTGATTACTTCCAGATCTGATGCAGATGCATCATTTTTCTCTGCGGCAGCAGCCTGAGCTGATCCTGCATCTATGGCAGAAGCAATGTGGCTATGTACCGGCTTTACATGATGCACAATCTGTTCAGAATGAGCACCCCATCCTTTCTTAATGCTGATTTCCGAATCATTTTCCTTTATACTTATTTCTGAAAGAGAACTGTTGTCTATTTTCTCTATCAACTTAAAGATATCATCAATTTTCACATTAACCTCCAACCAAAATAAAAGAACATTTAAAATCAAGCGGTATGCTATCACAGGATTTTTCAGTCGTCAACCGACTCACGAAATCAAGTTTATAAGAATGTTCG
>CAZKOK010000666.1:0-2030 GCA_964554355.1 uncultured Spirochaetia bacterium
AAGAGGATTCTCGACAAGAAGACGCTTCCCCGACAGGATATCCGCAATACCCAGCTCCTTCGGATAACGGGGTATAACATGCAGATGTATATGGGCAATCGAAGCGCCCGAATCCTTTCCAAGATTATATCCTATGTTGAATCCTGTAGGGTTGTAGCATTCCTCGACTGATGATACAGCTTTGTCCTGCGCTTCCTTGAGCTTAGTCCATTCTTCGGCACTTAATTCCCTGATGTCCGTAATATGTCTTTTGGGGAAAATCATAAGGTGTCCCGGATTATACGGATACAGGTTTACTGAAATATGAACAAGTTCCCCTGCAAAGACGGTTAAATCCGGAATATCCCTGTTACCGCCGGATATATGGCAGAGTATGCAGCCTTCCGGCCGTTTTCCCTTTACATAATTCAGTTTGTCAAAATTAAAAAAATAATCACGCTTCATTACTGAATCTTCGGCTCTTCTCCGGTCCGGGCAGCCGGATTATCTGCAGCAGTGGATGATTCCTTTTTAATGTCCGGAAGCCATTCTGCCGCCGCTTCCGGAGAAATATTGAAAAACTGAAGCAGTTCAGGGTATTTGTTGAATACTTCACCGTATTTTGAAAGTATCGAAAGCCTGGTATCGGACTCAATTTCACCTGAGGCAATACTCTGCATGGCCCTGTTTCTGGTTTCCTCCCTTATCTTCATCGAAGCAAGATATGCATCCCTGGCGGACAGATACAGCGATACATCAGGGAAATTTATCTCCTGGGGTACAATATCGGTGATTTCAATTGTATTTATTTCCTGCTCAAGGGACACCTTAAGATCTTCAGCCATCTTTTTGAAATTGTAAGCCACAGCCCGCAGTTCCACCTCATTCTTTCCATATTCCTGAACAAATGCTACAGCGGAATTTGTAACTTTTGAGGCAAGATCTTCATACCATTGATCAACCGTATCCGGCCGCAGATTTGCTTCTGCACACAGGTATGACAGTTTATCCTCTTTTACCTGATAAATAACAGCCGCCTTGAATCTGAATGAAAAATCCGTATTTTCTCCGATATATGCTCCGTATACATCCCCTGACGGAAGTATGGATGATCTGTCAATTTCAAGCCTGTAAGGCGTAACGGCAAACACAAACAATTCCGTATTTGTCGGCAGCAGTTTTTCCCATTTCCAGACAAAATCACCGGGCATTATCAGTTTTTCGGAAAATCCTCCCGTCTTGGAATAAAAGACGGCAACCTGGCCCGGCTTAAGATCGACTTTGACCAGCCCGAAGAAAAAGACAAGTCCCCCGACGGCAAGCAGAAGAATGATGGATATCACTGTTTTCAAAGCGGAACCTTTCTTTGCAGGCTGCGCCGGTATTTTATTTTTTGCTTTTTTTCTCATCTATATAATTTCTCTCAGTTGTTTCAGATCTGTAATCACACAGTCAGGTTTTATTTTTCTGCACAATTCATTTCCGGACCTTAGTCTGAGTGATCTTTCATCACCGGCAAAAAGTACTGTCCTTAAGCCGCATTCACCAGCTGCCCGGATATCATTCAGCATATCATTTCCGATATACACTGTCCGGGAAGATTTAATATTATAACATTCATTCAGTGTTGTTAAAAGGTTCAAAAAAAGTTTTATATCAGGTTTGCCTCTTTGCTGTTCCCATGACCAAATACATAAATTCCGGCGGAATCCGAGTTTTTCGGGATATCTGCCGAAAAAAGCAGGGAATAAAAGCGGGGTATAGAACTGTGCGTTTGAAACTATCCCTGTAATAATATTTTTTCTGTTCAGATAATCAATTATATCTTCCGAATTTCTCATGGGCCAGACAGGATTAACAGCACATTCATAGTATACGGCAAATTCCGGAATTCTTTTATAAAGTTCTTTTTCATTATTATCTGATATCTGACTGAATACCCTCATCCAGATTTCCTGAACATTTACTTCCGGATAAGGATATCCATCCTTCTTTTTTAGAGCATGTTCCTGTTTAATTTCATTTCTGAACAATTCTTCAAGATTTTCGGG
>CAZKOK010000667.1:0-2018 GCA_964554355.1 uncultured Spirochaetia bacterium
TACTTTTCCGATCTTCATATTCACTCATGCCTGAGTCCCTGCGCAGACAATTCCATGACTCCGCTTAATATTGTCAGGACTGCAAAAACAAGAGGATTGAATCTTCTTGCCCTGACAGATCACAACAGCGCAGCCAACTGCCCGGTTTTCTGGAAATTATGTCTGGCTGAAGAAATCACGCCTCTGGCCGGAATGGAGATAGCTTCAAAAGAAGGAGCCCATGTCCTTGCCCTGTTTGATGATCCCGATTCCGCAATGGATTTATCCGGTTATATAAAAAGCATTCTTCCTTCGGACAGAAGATACACAGGGAGAAATCTTAACCAGTTTCTTTCTGATGAAAAGGGTGAAATTACCGGCCGGGAAGAGATTTATCTTGGTGATTTCACAGACAAAAGTTTTGAAGAACTTTTTGATATTGTGAATTCCCGAAACGGGCTTTTTATTCCGGCTCATATCCGCCGGCCTTATTCCAGCGTATATTCACAACTCGGTGAACTTCCTGACCTTCCGTATGATATGGTTGAAATGTACAAACCCGTGAAAGTGAAAAATCTGCCGGTGATTACAGATTCTGATGCCCACTGGCCGGAACAGATCGCCTCCAGAAAAACCGTGTATGAAATTTCAGACAAAAACCGGTCGCTGCCGGTTCTTGAACAAATAAAAAAGGCAGCCGAAGCTGCCATGTTTCGTATATTTATCTAGGTTCAGTTCCCTCTTACAACAGTTACGATTCTGTTCAGCACTTTCTGCCGGTCCAGGGGTTTGATTATATAATTCTTTGCTCCGAGCATAAATGATTTCTTGACAAGGTCCTGTTTTCCAAGAGCGCTTACCATAACAATTTTGGCATTCTTGTCAAATTCAATTATCTTTTCCAGCGCAGTCACACCGTCCATTTTCGGCATGGTTATGTCCATTGTTACAACATCAATCTTGGGATGCATTTCTTTGTACATTTCAAGAGCTTCCTGCCCGTTGCTGGCAACGGCGGCCACTTCAAAACCTTCTGAAGTCAGAATTTGACCAAGCTGTTTTTTAACAAACATGGAATCATCCACTACCAAAACTTTATACGGAGATCCGTTTTCCTTAAGGCCTTCAGGTCTTTTTTTATTGATTTCAGGAAAATCAGATTTCGTCTTCACAGTTTATATCCTCCATTTACTACCTGTTTCTAATTGTATTTTTTCATTATAAGAAAATCAACAGAAAAGTCAGAAAAAAGGAATTTAACAGAAATTTCGATTTCCATACGGAAAATCATGATTTGTTCTGCATTGTAAAACAATTTACCAATTTATTAACAAAAAATCCAACTCAAATTGAATTAGTATTGAAAAACATTTACAATATGGTTATACAATTTAAAATAAGCTGTGTGTGTTTAAATTCTTTATTGGGGTAAAATAATGACTTTTTCTGAAAAAATGAAACTCAGGGCAAAAGAACTCGGCAAAGCTCTTGTTCTGCCTGAAGGCACTGAACCCAGGACCATTCAGGCAAGCGAAAAAATCATAAATGAAAAAATTGCATCTTCAGTTTTTCTTGTAGGAAACGAGCAGGAAATCAGGAATGCCGCTGCAAAACTCTCCGTTTCACTCGACAAGGTAACTGTTGTCCAGCCCGACAAAAGCCCGCTTCTTGGAAAATATGCTCAGGAATACTATGAACTGAGGAAACATAAAGGAATTACAATTGAGCAGGCAAAAGAGGACATTAAAAACACTCTGAAATGGGGAGCCATGATGGTCAGACTCGGCGAAGCAGATGCTATGGTCGCCGGGGCTGAAAATTCAACCGGAAATGTAATTGTTGCCGCCGCTACAATAATTAAAACAAGACCTGGAACAAAATCTGCCTCTTCCTGCTTTGTTATGTCGCTTAATGACACAAGCTGGGGACAGAACGGAAATTTCATTTATGCCGACTGCGGAACAATTCCCGATCCAACTGCCGAACAGCTTGCGGAAATCGCCGAAGCTTCTGCCATGTCCTGCAGAACTTTCCTGGGT
>CAZKOK010000668.1:0-2009 GCA_964554355.1 uncultured Spirochaetia bacterium
ATCCCAGCCAACCCGTTTTAATTTCCGGAAAACAAACCCGGAATAAACCTAAAAACCCGCCTTACTTTCTTTTCAAAAATAAAGCGGGTACCCGAATTATTATCTTGCAAGACACATTTTTACATGTTCCGCTTCTACTTGATTGGAATTCATCTGAAATGTTTTAATCAAAGCAGCTTCCGCAATTTTACCTATTACCCGGAAGATGCCTCCTGAAGCCTGATGAATCATTTTTAATGCATTCTTTGTGAAAACCGGATTCCCATTACCACAGTCGATCAATCTTTTTTGAATATATGAATAAGTTTCGTCTTCAGAAAGTCCTTTGGTAACTACTGATATAGTGATCGAATTAGCTAAAGGTTAAAGTATCGATAATCCTAATTTCGCCTTCAGAATATCCTGACCACAAAGTATAACGGTTAATCCTTTGAAGGAATCGATTTCAAAATTCATAAGCAATCTGATTTCAGCCAGGATTTCATTTCGGAGCAAATGAGCCTCATCGATGATAAGAACCGGATGCGTTCGATTTGTTTTGTTTAAGGCAATGATCCGAGTTTGTAAGTTTCGAAACATAGCGGCCCGTCTACCGGTTAGTTCCAATCCAAACACAGTGCTTAAGTGTGAATAAAATTCCGTGTGCCTTTAGAATGTGTTTTAACCCTTTCTCAAACTCAAGTGATTTTTCGGTAAAAGTAAAATTGGAATAGAGAATCCTTCGAGTGGCATCATCTATGAACGCAAGAAGCATGGCTTTACGCTTTTTCCCCTTATGGTCCGGTACAGCAAAAGCATGAAGGACATCAGCCTGAATACATTCAAGGGGTTTGAAGAATTCAAACTTCAGTTTGATGTCCTCCTGCTTCAACTTCCGTCTGTCTTTTTGTTGTAAGTCGTTGGCTATGATAAGTCCGGATAACGATGATTGGGAAATCCTGCTTTTGATTATTCCCTGTCTTTGCAGAGCCCTGAGGGCATTGATAGCTGTTACTTCATGGTGCGATTCAAGAAAGTTGATGAGGCGACTTTGTTCTTCGTCTGTCAGGCATCGGGTTTTCCCGGCATCTTCTCTTGTTACCGGCTCAAGTGCCGGCTTGCCTCCGTGTTTGTTACGCGTCATCCATTTCTTAATACAACTCTCTGTTATCCGGTGTTTCCGGGAAAAGGGAATATCATACTCCCGGCCCGCCTTTTCTCTTATCAGTCGTTTGCGTTCCTGATGATCAAGATAAGGATTGCATAACTCGGCTATCACCGAATAGCGAAAGTCGGCTATGAGTGTATTTTTCTGTTCTTTGTTCATAAACTCCTCCTAAAAATTGATTTCATGAGGAATCTAACCCTAAAAAGGGCCCATTACGAGGCATAATATTATGTGTAAAGCTACATCCCGTTTTGTAGTCTTTGAAAAAGAGGGCACTATACCGGGTACAATAAATACAATTAACGCGGTTTTGGAGGCAGTGAATATTGATGGCGATTATTGACTGGTTAATTAACTCAGGAAATAGGGCAACAACCCTGAGCCGGTAATTTCCAAGCATCCGGTCCAGGTGTTGAGCGTAGTTGACTGAAAGACCTTGATGACTCAAGAACTTTGCGCATTGGTAACGGCTCATACCTTTGTCGCGATAGTTCAGAAAATCCTGAGCTTCAAAGAGGCCTATACTTGTTCCTGGAAGTGAAAATACAGGAATAAGAGCGTGTGTCACTTTGCAGACTGTACACTTTAACCGAATAATTCGAATCCTCCTGTCATAGTAATATTTGTAATATGAGGCATGGTTATTGAGCTTTCTGCTATGGCAACAAGGACAATACTTGACTATTGAATAACAATGCCATTGAGTTTTCAGTAAATCGGGGCTATAGTTTTCGTATGAAATTTCGATAATAATAACAGTATTAATTATGAATAAGGCGGGGGTGTATGTGGTAGTATGAACCCGCCTTATTTTCTTTCCTTTCTATTAATCTGATATTATTATTTCGGGTTTTTTCTGCTT
>CAZKOK010000669.1:0-2001 GCA_964554355.1 uncultured Spirochaetia bacterium
TGAGATACATATATAAAAGAATGGTCAAAAACAGTGATGAAAAGTTTATGATGATTGTCAGCTCGTTCCGGACAGCTGTTTCTCTTCCTCTGTCAGTGGCATTTTTCAGGCTGCTCCTTGCTGCCGGATTTAATGCTGTTTTTATTATACTGATTGTTTTTTCTGCATTGATGTATCTCGGGTTTATTGTTTACAGAAAAAACCTTGAATAGCGGATAAAAATCAATTTCCGGTAAGGATTTCTGTATGATCGGAGAAAACAGCAAGGGTGTGTTCAAACTGTGCTGTCAGGCTGTTGTCCACTGTTACAAGCGACCATCCGTCTGCAAGCGTTTTTGTTTCAGCCTCTCCCAGTGACAGAATCGGTTCAATTGTAAAAACCATTCCCGGTACAATGGGCTGCCCTGCACCCGCTTCACCGAAATGATAGATTTTGGGATCTTCATGAATGTCCCGGCCTATGCCGTGTCCGACAAAATTGTGAAATACGGAACAATTGTATTTACGTGAAACTGATTCGATTGCGCTTCCGATATCTCCTATCCTGTTTCCGGATTTTGCTCTGGAAATTCCGGCATGAAGGGCTTCTTCTGCGGCCTTGATGATTCTTATGGCGGACATCCCCGGGTTTCCGACTCCGAATGTTCTGGCCGCATCACCGTGCCAGCCGTTTTTTATTACGGCACAGTCGACCGTTACGATGTCGCCGTCCTGAAGCCTGACATCGGAAGGAATGCCGTGGGCAGCTACGTTGTTCAGCGAGACACATACATTTCCCGGAAACCCTCTGAATCCCCTGATTGCCGATTCTGCGCCCGATTTCAGGATAATATCCAGACAAAAGGCATCAATTTCCCTAAGGCTTGTTCCCTCGGCTATTATTTTCTCTGCTTCATCAAGAACATGAGAAACTACACTGCATGCTTTGCGGATATGCAGTATTTCAAGAGAGGTTTTTAAAAGGATGTTATCATCTTTTTTCAACTTCTAATTCCCTGCATCAACATCGGGACGAAGATTCTTTGTTTTACCGAGATATACAGGCTGCGGTGATATCTTTTCGGGGTTGTTGAAAGTGATAAGGACCCTGATTATGCCTGTAAGCATTCCGTCACACTTTGCTTCCTGAACACAGAAAAGGGGAACACTTGAGTATCCGAATTTCCTGAGAGCGGTAGCAGGATTGAGTGCGCTGACATCCTCTGTAACGGAAAATATGATATGAATGAAATCTTCTTCATTGATTCCGTTCTGTCCGGTTATTTTTGATATGAGTTCTCCTACAGCCTGTGTAATCTGCCGGGGAGTATTTTCTTCAATGCTTACTGCACCACGTACTGCGCTGACCATAAATAAATCACCTTTGCTACTTTATACACCAGGAATGTGCCATGATGCAAGAAAATGGAATAAAAATAAAATCAGAACGACAATTATAAAACAGAATACAATTCTGAAAACAAGATGCAGATCGGATTCCTTTTTTCTGATTTTCTCTGCAATTAAAAAAACAAGATAAGGAATGCTTATAAGAAGATAGGATATCCCGCTTATATCAAGAATATTTACAAGCAGAAGCTGGGTTTTAATCAGGAAATTCTGCAAACTGCCAATAAAAAGCAGAAGTGAAGTCAGCAAAAAAAGCATAAAAAGAAAAAGCAGGAGCTGTCGTATTCTCTCTCTGATGATTGTCTTGATCAGCATAGGTTTAAATCGTACAATTAAACTATAAAAAAATCTACAGGAAAAAGGATTTATGGCTTTGGAAAAAAAGCTTATCAGATATATCCGTGATATCTCGGAACCTCTTGAACCGCTTCCGATCAATATTAAAACGGAACTAAAAAAACTCAGGGATATTGAGGCTGTTATATTCGATGTATACGGGACCCTTTTTGTTTCAGGGTCAGGAGATATTTCCCTTGTATCTGATCAGAAGATTCAGGGGAAAATAGGGGAATTAATTGATAATGCCGGGATAAAGATCAAAAACGGTTTTAA
>CAZKOK010000670.1:0-1981 GCA_964554355.1 uncultured Spirochaetia bacterium
CCGGTCTTCTGATACTCATAAGTGATTTTATGGATCCGGAAGGAATGAAAGAAGGCATTCTGTCGCTTATTTACAATAAATACGACATCGTGCTTCTGCATGTCCTCAGCGAGGAGGAAATATCTCCGGTCATAACCGGCAACTCCCGACTGACGGATTCCGAAACCGGCGAAGTCGAACCGATAAATGTCGACAAGCATATACAGGGTATTTATCAGAAGGAATTGAGGAACTATCTGAGTGAACTTGAAGATTTCAGCCTTCAGCACGGGCTGGAATATATGAGAACAAGTACATCAATTCCATTTGATGAAGTAATACTCAAATATTTAAGACAGGGGTTACATTTACATTGATACTGGCATTACCAACTGCATTATTTTTACTGTTCCTTCTCCCGATAATTCTGATTCTGCATTTTGTCAGAAGAAAAAAGAAATCGTATACTGTCCCTTCCCTGCTTATCTGGAAGAGGGTATTGAAGGAACACAAGAAACTTTTTCAGCTGAAAAAGCTTCTTGCCAACATAAACCTGATTCTTCAGCTTGCGGCGACAGCCGCACTGGCTGTTGCCTTAAGTCAGCCCAGACTGGTCCGTGACCTTACAAGTTTTCGCGGAAACATCATCTGCATTCTTGATGACTCGGCCAGCATGAAAGCGATTGAAAAGGGAGAACAGCGTTTTGAACTTGCCCGCAGGGAAGCACTGGATCTTGCGGCGCAGCTTGATGACGGCTATGAAATGATGGTTCTTGGTGCAGGGCCAAGACCGAATGTCATTTCTCCTTTCAGTTCGGACAGGAACCTCCTGCGTGACCGGATTAATTCAACTGTTCCCACCGACCAGTCCGACTATATGACCGAAACAGTACGCTTTGCCCAGTCACTCAGGAAACCGGGCGACCGGATATTCCTTATCACTGACGGGGCAATCGAACTTTCTGAAGACAGCGAACTTTTAAAAAATATGCATGTAATAAACATTGCTGAAGGCGGAGAAAATACCGGGATAACCCGTTTTCAGTTCAGGAAAAATCTGAATGAAAAGGAAGGATATGAAATTTTCGTTCAGGTGGAGAATTTCGGCACAAAAGTTTCTGACGGCGATATCATAATCAAGGTTGACAAATACATAATCGAACAGAAACCATTTGAGCTGTCTCCCGGCGAATCTCTCTCATGGATTTTTCAGTCTCAGGGACTTGCTGCAGGCAGTGCAACAGCCGAACTGACAATTAATGACGACTTGAAAACAGACAACTATGCCTATGACGTATTCCAGGAGGATCAGGAAATAAGCGTTCTTTATGTCTCACCGGGAAACACATTTCTGGAAAATGTTCTGCGGGCCTATCCGCGGATGAAAGTCTATGTCCCGGAATCGCCCAGGGATATCACCAGTGAAATCGCCTCGGAATTCGATATCCTTGTCTATGACAGGATTATCCCGCCTGTTCTTGACTCAGGAAATCTTCTGCTGATATCAACAGTAGGCATTAATCTGCCGGTTTCCGGAGATTCAATAATTTCAAGTCCGGAAATAACCTGGTGGGATGATTCACATCCTTTAACAAAGGGCCTTGATCTGAAAGATCTGGTTATCGCCAGCGCAATCCGCATAACACCCGAAAGCAGCAAAGTTGTTCCTGTCATTAAAAGCGGCAGTACTCCTCTTGCATTTATTTATACGGAAAATGATTTAAGGGTCGTCTATCTTGGATTTGATATTCTCGGATCAGATTTTCCTTTAAGGACAAGTTTTCCGCTTTTTATAAGCAAGGCTGTCAATTTCCTCAATACCGGATATCTCGAACGGCCTGACTTTCAGATCAGCCCGGGTGATCCATTTATTATAAATTTCCTGCACAACGCGGACAGCTATACTGTCACCAAACCGGACAGAAAAGAAGTAATTGTTCCCTGGTCGTAAATCGGAAAAATAGTCCTTCAGACCGACAAGGGTGGTGTTTACAGAATAAGG
>CAZKOK010000671.1:0-1978 GCA_964554355.1 uncultured Spirochaetia bacterium
GTTAGGTTCAGGACCTTCTGGCCCGAGCGATGATTTCATCCATCCATTCCAGTTTTTCCCCGGAAAAGAATGCGGAATAAAGGACGATACGGCTTTCAGGATAATACCTGCAGGAATGAGAATGTTTGTCAGACTCATGAAACGCAAATCAATGCGCGACTGGATGGTCCGTTCGTCAGAAAAATCTCTTCCGGGAATCTGGGCCGGCATAATCTGCAGAAAGCAGTATATTGACAGTAAAATTCTCGAAGCAACAGGGAAAATTAAAACCATAGTTAATCTGGGCGCAGGATTTGATACCAGGGCATACAGACTGAAAGAGCTTGCCGATACAGATATTTATGAGGCCGACCAGCCTGAAATTATAAAAAAGAAGAAAAAAAGTTTCATAAGAGCTTTCAGCTCTCTGTTTTCAAACCTGAAACTGGTATCAATTGATTTTGATAATGAAAAACTGACTGATAAGTTAAAAGAACATGGGTATCAGAAAGATTTAAAAGCCCTCTTCATAATGGAAGGAGTAACGCAGTATCTGACCGATAGCGGAATCGAATCAACTTTTAATTTTCTATCCGAAGCTGCCCCGGGATCAAACCTTGTCTTTACTTATGTCAGGAAAGATTTTATTACTGGAGAAAAGATTGAAAACTGGGGAAGAGCATATAAAGTATATATCCTGAAAAACCGGATCTGGCTTTTCGGAAAAAACCCGGAGGAATGGCCTGCCTTCCTGGAAAAATACGGCTGGAAAACAGTTGAAGATGTAAGTTATGCCGATCTGGCTGACAAGTATGTTAAGCCCACAGGCAGACAGCTTGACAGTACAGGAATTGAAAGAATCATTTATGCTGTAAAAAAGTAAAGACACAATACATACCCGCTGAATCTGTGATAGAATATTCCGCAATACAGGAGCTGTAAAAATGAAAATTGAACATATCGGCTTCATCGTACCGGCTCCGGTATCTATGGGAGAATGGTATTCAAAGAATTTCAGTCTTGAAGTACTGAGGAAGCTGGGAGACGATGAACAGGGCGTTGTTTTTCTAAAAGACCCTGAAAGCGGAACAGTCCTTGAATTTGCAAAACTGAAGGAAATAGATCCTTTGCCGTTCCGGAATCTGCCCGACCTGCAGGTACATCTGGCATTTGAATCCGACGATCCTCTTGAAACCATAAGGCAGCTTGAAAAAGCCGGTGCTGTTTTTATCGGCGAGTCCCCGAAAGCCGAAGCAGAAAACGAGCGATTTCTTTTGAAGGATCTATGGGGAATAACGATTCAGATAATTAAAAGGAAAAACAGGCTTGAGAACTAATATGAAAAAAACACCCGGCCGATTCCTTAACATGACCCCGCACACAAACCCCGGAGACAATATTCAGCTTTATGCCGGACTTCCTGCAGATCCCGAAACCATAAACAGAATTGTAAACGGTCTGTTTGAACATGTGTACAGCCTTTCCGGCGGGTCCATAGAAAATGAAATATTGAAAATCAGACATGAAAAACAGTATACAAAAGACATTCTGGGCCAGCTGAACATGGAACGGAAGCTGACAGTTACCTGCCGGGAATATGCGCTTCTTACCGTATCAATCCTCCGCTACAAACAGATCCCCGCCAGGGTCAGGGCGGGCTTCGCGACATACATCAGGGAAGGATATTTCACTGATCATATAATTACAGAATATTATGATTCCTCCAAAAGTGAATGGGTTTTTGCAGATCCGAATATACTTAGGTTTGATATAAAGAAAAATGAATATATAAATGCCGGGGAAGTCTACCTGAAAGCCTCAAAATCAGCATTGGATCTGACAAAATACGGAAGTCTATCGGGATCCGGCATAATTCCGGTATTCACTATGCTGCTTAATGACTTTTATAATCTGGTTTATGACGAGTTGTGGTACAATCCCGGTTCGGAAATATATAACCGGCTTTCATGGGAAACAGCCGGCAATTTCAATAATTTTA
>CAZKOK010000672.1:0-1975 GCA_964554355.1 uncultured Spirochaetia bacterium
TTTCCAGAACTAGTGATTTTTCCATCATTACAGGAGCGCCGATATTCATTGCTCCGCCTTTCAGGGCGTGTGCGATCCGGTGCAGGGAAGTGAATTTTCCGGAATCCAGATCTTCGTAAAGTATTTCAGTATCTTCGAGGGATTTTTCTATGAAACTGTCAATGATTGTATAGCCTGTCGATTTATCGTTGAAATCTTCGAGAAAACCTGTAAAATCAACAATTTTATTTTCAGTATCCATGCGGCCTGCTCCGTAAAATAACCTGTAATATTTTAAGATTATAATATCCGAGGCTCTTTTTCCAGCATATATGTGATCTTATTTCCTGAAAATCATGTAAACCCCGATTATTGCTATCGTGGCTCCGAAAACCTTCCTTAATATTGCCTCGGGAACATTGACGGCAACTTTTGAACCTATCAATCCGCCTATAAAAAAACCGATGCAGATAAAAACGGCAACTTTTATATCGACATAACCTGATTTGAAATAAGTGTATGCAGCCAGAAATCCTATCGGCGGAACAAGGAGGGCAAGAGTAGTGCCCTGCGCCATCTGCTGTGAAAAACCGAACAGCAGGACCAGAGAAGGCACGATGACAACGCCGCCGCCGATTCCGATAATACCGCTGACAGTGCCTGCAAAAAGACCGATCAGGACAAAAAGTATAATATTCACCATATAAATAACCCTGTCTATTTATAGATCCGGGACATCGTCAAAGTCAAGGAAGTTGAGAGCCAAAGAGGTTTTTTAACAGAATACTGATTATTCCGGTCTTGAAGTAAGAGCTTCCTTAAGGTCATCAATTGTGAATGGTTTGGTTATTACGGCGTTAAAACCGTATTTCTTATATTCAGTGATGGCCTTGTCGGTTGTATAGCCGGAAGAAATAACGGTAAAAATATCAGGATCAATTTCTTTCAGGTCCTTGATTATCTCTTTTGCACCTGTTCCGCCCGGGATTGTCAGGTCCATGATAACGGCATAGTATTTTTCATCGGCTTCATATGAGGTCCTGAAGGTTTCCAGCGCTTTTGTTCCGTCGGTCACGCATACAGCTTCATATCCGAGACTTGTTATCATTTTACCTGTAACATCAAGAAGAAGCTCATTGTCGTCCATATAAAGAATTTTCTTCTTCTTTTTTATAACTGTCTTGTCTTCTGTGGCTTTTTCTTCTTCCGAAGGAATGTATAATACTACTTCAGTTCCGCCGGTTTTTCCGGCTTTTACAGTAATTGTTCCTTTATGTTTTTGTATTATTGAGTAACTCGTTGTAAGGCCCAGGCCGCTTTTTGTTTTTTTGGTTGTAAAATACGGCATGAAGACCTTTTCCATGTGATCGGCGGAAATACCGCAGCCGTTATCTGTTATTGATATTTTGATATATTTTCCAGGATCAAGCGGCTGGGAACTCTGTTTTTTGATATCCCTGTTTTGTATATTTACGGTAACATTACCTCCGCCGTGCATGGCTTCAAGACTGTTTTCGAGAATGCTTGAAATTACCTGTTCAATCTGGGCCGTGTCTATATTGATCGGCCAGATGTCCTTGTCCGCCTTGATTTCGTATGTATACCGGTCTGCCGAGAAAATTGCTTCAAGGCGCTGCCCGAGCAGCTGCCTGATATCGGTCTGGATATGCAGACTGTCTCCGCCCTTTGCGAATGTCAGAAGCTGAAGCGCAAGTTTCCTTGCTCCTCTGGTTGCTCTTTCGGCGGAGTCAATCAGTGTCTGGAGTTCAATATTCAGACCCTGCTGCAGTTTCATAAGGTTCAGGTTCCCTATAATACCTGCAAGATAGTTATTAAAATCATGCGCGATCCCTGATGCCAGATTGCTTAATGACTGTATGTTTTTGCTTCTTGTATATTCTTCCTTCAGCTTGATCTGCTGCGTGATGTCCCTGAAAACGACAACACTGCCTATTATATTGCCGTCCAGATCATGAATGGCGGAAGAAGTGCTGTT
>CAZKOK010000673.1:0-1973 GCA_964554355.1 uncultured Spirochaetia bacterium
CCATTGAAATATTTTTCTAAATTTAATTACGATCTTGCTCTAAAAGGATCTTCCCTATATCAACGTTCTTTACTTTATCTTAAATTGGTCAAAGCTTTTAGGTTCCATTTTATTCGACAATTTTTAATGCGAGTTCTTTAATTGCAATATCTTTTCCGGTCCCGATGTTTACAAACTCACCTATATCGCTGAAATTTTTATTCCGCATGAGATATACAACACAGTCTGCAAGATCATCCACATAAAGGAATTCCCTGAACGGACTTCCGTCACCCCAGAGCGTCACTTCTTCTCCGCTGCTTTTTGCTTCATGGAATTTTCTGATCATCGCCGGAAGCACATGGGATGATTTTAAACTGAAATTGTCATTTTCGCCATAAAGATTTGTAGGCATAACGGAAATAAAGTTGGTACCGTACTGTTCATTATAATACTTGCACATTTTTATTGCCCCGATTTTTGCCAGGGCATAAGCATCATTTGTATCCTCAAGAGGTCCCGTTAAAAGATATTCCTCCTTAAGCGGCTGAGGTGCCAGTTTGGGGTAGATACATGATGATCCAAGATTAAGAAGCTTTTTTGTCTTATATTTAAATGCGAAATGGATTACATTTGCTGCAATCTGGATGTTGTCATAAAAAAACCCGGCCTTATTTTCGGAATTTGCCAGTATCCCGCCGACTTTTGCAGCAGCCAGAAACACATAATCCGGTTTTTCGGTCTTGAAAAACAACCCGGTCATTTCCTGATTTGTCAGATCAAGCTGATCAAGTTCTTTTGTCACAAGATTTGAATAACCTTCATTTTTCAGTTTTCTGCATATTGCAGATCCGACCATTCCATCATGTCCGGCAACATATATTTTCGCGTTTTTTTCCATATCATTTACTCCATCAATAAAGTAATATCAGAATGCCTTTATTTATTCATTCCCCTGAAATACATCGAAACCATGCTTTTTCAGATGGAGTTCTTTCTGCGCATCTTTAATGTCTTCTTCCATCATCATTCTGATAAGGGTCCGGAAATCAGTTTTCGCACTCCACCCCAGGATTTTCCCGGCCTTTTCCGGATTTCCAAGCAGCTGTTCAACTTCTGCCGGTCTGAAATAACGCGGATCAATCTGAATTACTGTTTTTCCGTTTTTTTTGTTTATCCCGGTTTCTTCATTCCCCTTGCCTTTGAATTCCACTTCGATGCCCGCTTCAAGAAAAGCATATCTTGCGAAATCCCTGACACTGTTCATTTTCCCTGTGGCGATAACAAAATCATCAGGTATTTCCTGCTGAAGCATAAGCCACATCGCTTCTGCATAATCGCCTGCATATCCCCAGTCACGCATTGCATTCAGATTACCCAAATAAAGTCTTTCCTGCAATCCCAGTTTTATACGGGCTGCAGCACTTGTGATTTTCCTGGTAACAAAGGTCTCGCCTCTTCTCGGGCTTTCATGATTAAACAGAATTCCGTTGCATGCAAACATATCATATGATTCGCGGTAATTTTTCATTATCCAGAATGCATACAATTTTGCCACTCCGTAAGGACTGCGGGGATAAAACGGAGTGGTTTCGGATTGGGGGATTTCCTGTACTTTTCCGTATAATTCGGAAGTGGAAGCCTGGTATATCTTAACTTTCTTTTCCATTTTAAGGATACGGACGGCTTCAAGAATCCTGAGTGCGCCAAGGGCATCGGAGTTTGCAGTATATTCAGGAACTTCAAAACTTACTTTCACATGACTCTGGGCGCCCAGATTATATATTTCATCAGGCTGCACATCCTGGAGAATCCGGATGAGGTTTGTTGAATCGGTAAGGTCTCCGTAATGCATGAAAAATCTGACACCTTTCTCATGCAGATCACGGTATATATGATCGACCCGCGCAGTGTTGAATGAAGATGATCTTCTTTTTATTCCATGAACTTCATAGTCTTTTTCGAGAAGGAATTCTGCCAGATAACTTCCATCT
>CAZKOK010000674.1:0-1969 GCA_964554355.1 uncultured Spirochaetia bacterium
CACTGGGATGTTATAATGAACCCCACAGTATATGGTGATAAATTGAAAGAGAGTTATAAAGACATGAAAAAGCATCTGTCGGTTTTTACAATTATCCTGGCGATTGTCCTGGCGGCGGGCTGCGCGGTGAAACAGCCTTCCGAGCCCGGTAAATCTGCCGCCCGGATGTGCTGGGTTCCTCGCGCAGGGTAAGTCCGTCCTCTTCTGCACGGCCGTAAGTATATGCATATTTGCTGAATTCCTGGGCAAAACTTTCAGCATCAGTTTTTTTATCAAGAAATTCCATTCTCCAGCGCTTTGCTTCTATAGTGTCTTTGGTGTCCTCAAGCTGAAGGAAATAGCTTTCGTTGATATCTGACTTGGCTTTTACCGTATATATTTTCCCGGCAGCAAGCGGAGAATTGTTTTCCGGCCAGAGAACCACTCCGTATCCGATGCCTCCGCCCGAGCAGGACATAACAGCAAGACTTATCAGAAAGAGAGAAATATTAAAAAGGAGTTTAAAAGTTTTTTTCATGGTTACCTGTACCCTCCGGATATATATGTTAATTACTTTTCCGCAGCCTGGTTCTGCCATGGAAGGAATATTCACTTTCAGCTGCTGTAATTATTTAATTTTTCGTAAAATTATGTAATATTATCTGTATTATGAACTATAAGGCGGAAATTGCCAAGCTGTCGGGCTGGATAAATAATAACAGATTTATTGCAGAAGAACTGCAGAAAATACTTGTTGCTGTGCCTGCTGTGGGACCGGAATCCGAAGGCGACGGCGAGTGGGAAAAGGGTGAAGCACTGTGCAGGTGGTTTTCGGAAAAAGGAATAATGCCGGCAGGCCGTGCCGATGCAGATGACAGCCGCGTTTCTTCAGGAAAACGCCCGAATTTCTGGTTCAGTCTGGAAGGTGAAAATACAGTGAAGCGTGTATGGATTATGTCGCACCTTGATGTTGTTCCTGCGGGGGATATGTCTTTATGGACAAATGATCCGTATAAAGCGGTAAAAAAAGGCGGCAGGATCTACGGAAGAGGGACGGAGGACAACCATCATGGAATAATCCTCTCGGTTCTGGTTTTCCTTGCTTATTTCCATACGGGGATCAGACCTCCGTTCAGTATAAATATTCTTTTTATAAGCGATGAGGAATATAAATCGAAATATGGAATAATTCACCTGATAAAAAAGAAAAAAATCTTCGCAGAAGGAGATCTTTTTCTTGTTCCGGACGGAGGCGAAAAAAGCGGCATAATAATCGAGACAGCAGAAAAGTCTCTTTTATGGCTGAAATTCAGGGTGAAAGGAAAACAGTGCCACGCCTCAGTACCCGAAGAGGGGGTTAACAGCCTTGTGGCTTCATCTGCCCTTGTGCTTGCACTCGGCAGGCTTAATGAAATATTCCCTGAAAAAAACGGCTTATTCAGTCCGCCGAATTGTACTTTTGTTCCGACAAAAAAGGAGCAGAACCTTGAAAATATCAACACGGTTCCGGGAGAAGACATTTTCTATATGGACTGCAGGATACTTCCGGATATTAGCTTTGATGATGTTGCCGCGGAAGTACTGAAAATCTGCAGGGAAACAGAAAAAAAATACGGCGTCAGAATTAGTGTGGACAGTATGGATTCAATGAAATCCGGCGCCACCGATCCTGACAGCATAATGATTGTTTCACTGAAAAAGGCCCTTAAGCATACAAGAAATACAGAGGGAAGGGCAGGCGGATACGGCGGAAGTACTGTTGCTGCTCATTTAAGAAATGCCGGCTACCCGGCCGTAGTGTGGAGTACAGTTGAGGAAAGGGCCCATATGCCTGATGAATACTGCTGTATTGATAATATTATTAATGATGCAGCAACAGCCGCGGCTTTTATAATTTTTCTGGGACAATAATTATAAGTATTTTTCCGTTTTTCATAAGGTCAATATTATTGGAATTGGCAAGCAGCTTGTCGGCATCTTCCTGATAAAG
>CAZKOK010000675.1:0-1969 GCA_964554355.1 uncultured Spirochaetia bacterium
TATAAGCTATAAACTGGAGAAATATGGTTACTGCTTCAGGTTTTTTGTATTTTTCGGGAATTTGGGTCTGTCCCCAATTGATATGGGGACAGACCCGGGTTTTAAATCTTGTATATAAAGGCAAAAATCCTAATAAAAATCAGTGAATCATCATGATCAGACATGAGGTTCTCTTCACGGAACTTCATGAATTTTAAGTCAAAAACTCTTTATCACCATCAGAATTCAACCAGAGTTTGATACTTGCTTTGCGTCGGTTAAGAATTTTAATTTTATCAATTGAATCTGAATACCAGGGGCTTTCCGGATACTGTATGCAAACAAGATTGAAATAATACAGAGATTTCAGTATCAGATGATCCAGTTTTTCAATGTCCTTTGCTTTCCTGAATTTTCGTATTCGCATTCCGCCATAAATTCCGGCTAAAGCAAAATTAAAATCCGATTTATTAAAGAAGTCCAGACCCTGTTTATAAAAGACATACGCCGGGTTTTTGTGTCGGATTATTTCGGAGTCTGTCCCCATATCAGGTTGGTGCAGCTCTACCCGGAGGTGATTTTTCTTGCCAGTCAGTATACTGCAGGCTTCATTTATCAGGGCCATTTTAGCGGTTTGTTGATCATTGGTGAGGTCAGGATGATATTTTTTGCAGAGGGTTTTGTATGCAGTTTTTATTTCATCAACTGATGCAGTCCCGGGAATGCCGAGTATTTGATGGTAGATACTCATTTCTTCAGTTTGATTTCGTATGAAATCTTTTTTGCATCAATCTTTGGATTTTTGAAGGGTGATTTTTCCACAATGTCTTCAGCTTTGGACAAATTATAAGTCCCTTTTTTTATGTTCTTCATAAACGCTTTGCGCATGGGTTTGAAGGTTATTCTGTGCCCCAACTCATTATAGATCTCTCCTATATCGGCATCACTGCGAATATCATTTATAAATGCTATTCCGCCGGGTTTGAGTACACGGTATATTTCATTCAGTCCCTTTTCAGCGTCCTGCCATTCATGGAACGCACCATTGCTTATTACCGCATCAAATTCATTATCACTAAAAGGCAGACTTTCAACTTCAGCTATTCGAAAATCGGCTGCAACATTTTCCGCCTTTGCATTTTTCTGACTCAGTTTTATCATATTTGAAGCGGGATCAATTCCAGCAGTTTGATATCTGCTGTCCTTTCCTATCAGTACAAGACCTCTTCCGGTCCCGCAGCCCACATCAAGAATTTTCCCTTCAGGGCAGTTGATTTTAAGATACTGCTGAAACTGCAGGTATATATCCATTGAAACAAGTCTTGACATTTTATCATACTGCTTTACAAAAAATGGATTATTGAAAACTTTTTTTTCCTTATCTTTTTTCATGCACAGGCTCCCGTCTTTTATCTGAATGTATGCTATTGCGGCATCGGGGTGATGTCAAGGACATTTCCGCCTGGAATAAATTTCATTTCTCTGGTTTCTTCCATGTTTAAACCGGTATTTCAGCGATTGACTCAATTCCGGTTTTTCGTTAACCTGTTGCATAGCAATGGTTAACGCGCACCGCTTAAAGATAATCGAAATCCTCAAAACAGGAAATACTGTCTCGGGTGAAGAAATGGCCGAGAAGCTGGGCATTTCGAGAGTCGCTGTATGGAAACATATCAACCGGCTTGAAGAATCAGGTTATAAAATTGAATCATCAAAGTCCGGCTACAGGATGACCAGCGAGTCAGATACTCCAATTCCCGAAGCATTCGGATCTGACGGTGTGAATATCAATTACCTGCTTTCTACAGACAGTACGATGACCGAGGCCCGTAATGCTGCATTTGCAGGTTGTCCGGCTGGTACAGTTTTTACAGCCGACACCCAGACAGCAGGATGCGGACGAAGAGGGAGAAGCTGGCTTTCCGGAGAAGGGGGTCTTTATTTTACACTTATTACAAGGCCTGTAACGTCTCCGATGTCAGCATACTCT
>CAZKOK010000676.1:0-1952 GCA_964554355.1 uncultured Spirochaetia bacterium
GGTGCACAGGTTCTGCCCTTTCCCGTTAAAGACGATGCAGCCATCCTTCACCGATTTTATTGACTGCTTCTATAATCCACATAAGGCCGAGCCACAGGCGGGCAGGAAGAAGAAATAAAGCGGGCACACGAGCGGATGTATGTCCGCGCATGATTGACCTGCGGTTTTTTATATCAATAAATTCTTCATTGAAATAACTCCAGCAGGCATTAAATCCCGCAAGTCCCCAGAGATAATGAAAATTCACCAGATGCTTCAGTGCCATGGCAATGAAGCCGGTCGCATTAATTCCTGTTACCGAAGCTACAGCATATTTTGAGCCGATTGAAACCATGAATCCGTGGAATTTCGGATTATATTTATGGAGCGGTTTGTCTGCCATGCTGGCGACAATATTTTCAACAGCCGTTTCAGCTGTCTGCAGCGCGTTTTCAACAATCTGCGGTATCGGCTTTTCGTCATGCAGATACCAGATCATATCTCCTACCAGATAAACTTCCGGATAATCTGCCGACTGCATATATTCATTAACAAGGATCCGGCCCCTCTGGCCTGCAATTTTCTGCTGGTTTTTATCATAATGGCATGTCGCCAGCCCATGGATTCCTTCTTCTGTTGCGATTGCATTTTTATCATGAGAAACCTTGCCCTTTGCAAGCTCAATCTTTGCAGTAAACTCTGATCCCTGAACTCCTCCGGTCCATACGAATGTTTTTGTTTCAAGGACTCTTCCGTCTTTTAAATGAAATTTGTCCGGCTCTCCTTTTACTACGGGAGCATTCAGAATAATTTCCACTCCATGTTTTTCCAGATATCGCTGCGCCTTTCTCTGCGGACCCGATTTCAGAATGGGAAGAATACAGTCCATCGCTTCAACGACTATTATCTTAACGTCTTCACGGTCAATATGGTATTTGGAGCAGAGCCGGTCGGCGCGTTCCATTAATTCGCCAACAAGCTCTATTCCTGTAAAGCCTGCACCTGCGACAACAAATGTAAGCTGCTTCTTCCGGATTTCCTGATGCGGCTCCTTGGCTGCCAGCCTGAACATATGTTCAATATGTTCACGGATCCTGATTGCATCTTCCAGCGACCAGAGTGTGAAGGAATTTTCCTGGATCCCATTAATCCCGTAAAACTCAGGCCGTCCTCCCGTACCGATTACAAGGTAATCATATTCGTATTCTGTGACATCGGATTTGATTGTCTTTTTACTGAAATCAATTGTATCGATATCATCTATGACTACATTAACCCGCGTTCCGGAGAAAATTCTTTTAAAGCTTATCTGCACAGATTCAGGTTCTGTTCTGCTTCCTGCAATTTCATGAAGTTCCGTCATCAGGGTATGATACGGGTTTCTGTCGATAAGAGTTATTTCCACATCCATGTTTTTACGGAAATGTTTATGCAGTTTTTTGGCTGCCTCGATCCCGGCGTATCCGCCGCCAAGGACTGCAATTCTGGTTTGTGAACTCATATATCCTCACTCTCCCGTTAAGGGGTTTATAATAATCCACTATTTGTCCGCATGCTAAAACAAGACCATTTTTACAAACATCAGCAGGCAGACAGCAGTGCTTTGAATAACAAAATTTTTTATGGACAAAACAAAAGTCGAAGCCTTGTCCTGTTTCCTGATAAAAGAAAATACATTTCTGATAACAGGAACAAGTGTAAGAAAGTATAATATAAACCACCATGGAAGTACCTTAAAAATCATCAGTAAAACCACGGCAGCATAACCGGTAATATACAGGCCCGGGAAAAAAACCAGACTGGCTGATTTTCCAATGTATACAGGCAAAGTATATCTGCGGTTTTCCATGTCATCTTCCCTGTCGCAGATATTATTGGCCAGCATGATATTTGCAATTCCTGCAAAAAACGGCATCCCGAAAAGGAATATGAACAGAAGCTCCTTCCAGTTAAAGCTTATAACAAAATCAGCA
>CAZKOK010000677.1:0-1922 GCA_964554355.1 uncultured Spirochaetia bacterium
CCGTACTGCAGGTGCCTTAAAAGGACAGGCGGAAAATCACAGAAAATGCTGGGCAAAGAAGAAAGGAAAGAAAATATGAAAGGTGCAATCAGGATGTATCCGGTAAAAAACATAAAATATCCTGTTCTTGTAGATGATGTTTTTACGACTGGTGCTACGCTGAACGAATGCGCATCAGTACTTCTGGAGAATGGAGCTATAGAAGTGCAGTGCATTACTATTGCAAGAGATTGAGAGTTTTTATTCTGTCTGTAACTGTTAAGCAATTGACATTCGGCTGATACATTGGTAATATTATTCTGACAGCTTAAAGATGGAGTCTGAAAGAAGTCGTGTTTTCCGACTTCTTTTTTTATTGCAGTATGATAAACAGCGAAGAAACGAATGACAGTCTGTTTAAGGCCCTCGAACCTGTAATAACGGGAATGGGATATGATCTGGTTGATCTTACCCATGCCAGACTGAAAAGCGCCCTGCAGGTACAGTGCATAATCTACTCGGAAGCTGGTATTTCACTTGATGACTGCAGCAAGGTACACCGCGCTGTTCTGCCCATAATAGAACTTCTGGAAGATACAAGAGATGTAAATCTCCAGGTTTCTTCTCCGGGTATCAACAGAAAACTGAAAAAGAAAAGGGAATTTGCTGTGTTTAAAAAACGCAGAATAAAACTTTTCATTGATAACGACTGGGCCGATGCTGTAATTGAAGAAGTTGACGATAACGGCGTTAATTTCAGAATTGAAGAGGCAGACAGATATTTATTGTTTTCAGAAATTATGAAAGCAAAATTAGAATAGAATTGGGAGGTCAAATATTATGGCTTCTGGTTTAGCGGATGCAATTCGCGGTCTGGTAAACGACCGCGGTATATCTGAAGAACTTGTTATAAAAACAATTGAGGATTTTCTTTTTGCGGCTTATAAAAGAAAATTCGGGACAGTGGAAAATGCAGTAGTAAAATTCTCGGAAGACGGACAGGAAGTTGGTATTTATGCCCGCAAGGAAATTGTTCTGGAAGATGATATGTACGATCCTGTTTTGGAAATTTCGCTGGAAGATGCGCTTAAATATAATGATGAATGTGAAGTCGGCGATGAACTGCTTATAGAAATCAAGCCGGAGGAATTTGACCGTGTAGCTGTTCAGAGTGCCAAACAGAAAGCGAAACAGACTCTCCGGGAGATACAAAAAGATACACTGTATTCCGAGTTCAAGGACAAGGTCGGTGAAATGATAATCGGATATTATCAGAGGGAAAGAAACGGCAATATATTTGTCGATCTTGGAAAAACAGAAGGTATACTGCCCAAAAAATATCAGTCTCCTCGTGAGCTTTACAGGCCTAATGACCGCATAAAAGCCCTGATATATGAGGTAAACAAAACACAGGGCGGTCTGCAGATTGTTCTTTCAAGGACACATGCAGAGTTCGTAAAAAGAATTTTTGAACTTGAAGTTCCTGAGATCTACGATAAAACCGTTGATATATTCAAAATTGTTCGCGAACCGGGATACAGAACCAAAATTGCTGTTTATTCGAACAGGGACGATGTCGATCCTGTAGGTGCATGCGTCGGGATGAAAGGTGTAAGAATACAGTCCATCGTAAGAGAGATGGAAGGTGAAAAGGTTGATATCCTGAAATACGAATCAGATCCAAGGATATTTATTAAAAACGCACTTTCTCCGGCACAGGTAATGCATGTGCTCATTCTTGATGAAACAAAAAGACAGGCCCTTGCAGTTGTGTCAGAAAACCAGCTGTCACTGGCAATCGGAAAACAGGGACTCAATGTCCGTCTGGCTAACAGACTGGTGGACTGGAATATTGATGTCAAAACGGAAAGTCAGTTTGAAGAAATGGAAATATCATCAGAATCAAAAACAGCAGTTACTGCGCTTTTTGGCGATATTGAGGA
>CAZKOK010000678.1:0-1919 GCA_964554355.1 uncultured Spirochaetia bacterium
GCAGCAAGGTACATCAGGATTTTGTTCACCGGTTCACCGACGTAGCCCAGGGTTTCCATGTCCTTAACAATTTCGTCAAACAGGTTCAGGTGGGTTAAGAAGGAAAAGCCTATCTTTTTTTCCTCTTCTGTCGGTTCATATGAAGTTTCAATTTCAGTGTAGAACTGCTTGTCTCTTTCTGCTTCGAGCCATTCGAGAATAAGAATGAGGTCGTGTTCTGTGCGTCCTGTTTCGGTCCCGGCTAACATGCTGAGTGATTGAGCGAAGCCGGACCGGGATCGGGCTGAATAGAGATCGACATTGTCGATGTGTTTCTTGTCCTGGTGTTCAAAGCGGATGTTTACTCTTAACGATGAAACGAAGGAGAGCTTTACTCCGATTATTCGGTAAGTACGGCCTGAAATCGTGAACACGTATCTGTCCCCGTTTTTTTCTGCTTTAAACTGTTCCTCAGTCGATTCCTCCTGTACTGAAGCCTTGGTGTTTTTGATTAACTCATCCAAGAAGGCTTTGGATCCGCCGTTTACAAGGTATTCGTTCCAGTCCTTGCCTGACCACTCTGGAGTGGTCAGGTTTTGATTGTCAGGAAATATCTGCTTTACCTGAAAACCTTCGTTCATTAATCTGTCGTGAAGTTCATCGGAGCCCTTTCTGCCGGCACTGTCTGAATCGAAGGCAATGACAACAGTCTTCGTTCTTGAACTTTTAAGTTCCTTCAAATGAAGATCAGTAAAGCCGTTTACTCCGTAACAGGGAACGGCGTTCTGAATTCCCAGCTGGATCAAGGACAGGGCATCGATCACAGATTCGGTCAGGATGATTTCATCGGGATAGACAGTGAATGCTTTCCTGTTGAAAAGTCCCTTGTGCTTTCCGGAAAGGTAAAGGTGCTGGGGCCTGCCTGTACCACTCGCAGAGTGGTCAGGTTTGGTCTGATTTATCTTCCGGCCGTAGAATCCTGTCACCTTGCCGCTGCTGTCATGGACCGGAATAACAATGCAGTCTTTGAAGTGTTCCTTTCCGGATCTGGAGAAAAGTCCTACTTTGGTAAGTTCTTCCTTTTGGATCTTTGATAAAACAGAATCGAGGCTGCCGTCACTGAAACCGATCCCGAAACGGCTGTACAATGTGCTGTCGCTGATCCCACGGCCGAAAAGGTAATCCTTTGCTTTTTTGGAAGACATTAAATGTCTGTGGTAATATCCGGCGACAGAATCCAGGTCGAAGGATTTTTCTTTACTAACCTGCGTGGATGAAATCCGCGCAGGCCCCTTGTCGGTGGAAAGTACCGGCTTGCCATTGAAACTTTTCAGGAAACTTACAGCCCCCTTGAAATCGGTCTTCTTTAAAAGCTTCACCGCCTCGATAACATCACCGGAAACCCCGCAGCCAAAACAGTGAAACAATCCCTTTTCCCGGTCGACAGACAGACTCGGTTCATGATCATCATGGAAGGGACACAGTCCGATATGACTTCTGCCTTTCTTTGTCAGTTCAATCCCGAAATCACTGAAAAGGAATATAATATCAACCTGTTTCTTGATGTCGTCCTTTTCAAATTCTTCCAGAAAACCTTCAACCTTGAGGGTCTTTCTGCCCTTTAGCCTGTCACTCATTTGAAGCTGGCCTGTGCTCATATGCCACCCCCGCCTGACCGCTCTGCGGCTTGCCTGTACCACTCTGCGAGTGGTCAGGCTTGCCACCTTCCTTCGGGAAGGTGGTCAGGTCCAGCCTTTTGAGTAATTCGTCACCGATCAGGGATATTTCTTTCGAGGACTTGCTTGAGTCAATTACTCCGGTCCTCCCGGCTATCGCCTCTTCAAGCCTGATGCTTTTGGAAAGCACTTCGGGAAATACAAGGTATTGAAACGATTCCTCGATCTCTTCCCGGATCTGTCTTGTAATAACCGGGATCGAAT
>CAZKOK010000679.1:0-1918 GCA_964554355.1 uncultured Spirochaetia bacterium
CCTGAGCAAAAATGATGTCTGTGAAACAATTTTAAATTTCAGAATAAATTCAAGAAGCTTTTTCCTCAGTTCTTCAGCAGCAAGAGTGAATATGTCCCTGATATACTTATGGGCATTGAATCCGGTGATTTTCAGCGCTTCAAACATAAGTTCGGGATTCCCGGATTTAAAGGCATCCGCAATTACTTCATCCTTGATGTCAAGGATGCCGCAGGATGTCCTTATTGACTCAAGATACTTCAGTTTGATATCCGCGTAGCACTCGGCCAGATAATTTTCCCTGAGCAATTGCGTCGTTGTTCCTTTCCGCGCAAGAAGCTTTATAAAACTGAACATGGAATCGTGGCATTGCATTACTTTCTGCATCATCAGCGACTTATTCCATGAAATATTAATTTTCAGCTTCTTTGCGGAATACTCCATATGCAGGATGTCCCTGTTTTCCAGAAATTCAGTAATCCGTTTCCTGACGGCCGGATGCAGCAGTGCCCGCACACTGGCTGTGGATGTCCCGGTAAGCAGAGCGGCAACGTCAAAGCGCCGGTCATTCATCTGTATGTCTGCTTTATTCTTCTGTCCCCCCGTACCCGCCACATATACATAAATCAATTCGGAATCAATTATAAAATTTCTGTCATGATTATCATTAAGCCTGTATTCAATGGCAACAGTCGGCTGCTTCTGCTTTCCTGTGGTCAGTTCATCATAATAAATTTCCACCGGATACTCTGCCCCGCTCTGTGCTGTGCTTACAAGCCTGTAATCAGATTTTTTATCAAATTCAGGAAACAGATGCTGCGCCAGGGACTCAAAAAAGCGTTTGCGTTTCCTTTTCCATCTGCGTTCTGCAATAAGCCCGGCTATTGAGATTGTTGTGATGAGTGCCGTAAGAATAATTACAATTTCCACCTGTTATTATCCTTTGTAATATGAACAGTATAATCAGGTGTCTTCCTTCTCAATACTCAATGCCCCTTCATCCCCTTCCGGTTTCTGCATGCTGAGCCAGCCTGAATCACCTGCCCCGATCCGTGCCTGGATTTCGGCAATAGCCTGATCGATCTCACGCCCGAATTTTGAACTCCTTGTATTGTTAAGTACTGCAATTGTGCTGTAATTGCCGCAGCTTCCCAGAGCTTTGATCAGCTGCTTCCGGTATTCTGCCGGATTTCTGTTTTCGGACACAAGTTCTTTTTCAAGCCAGGCAGAAGCACTTTCTTCTTTGATTCTGCCGTAGAATTCTGCAAGTTTTACACGGGCGTCTGTATCAAGGTTATCACGGTATCTGTCAAAAAACCCGCTGAACTCCGCGGCCTTTCCGGCGGATATCCATGAAATAATTCCGGCCTGAAGGGCCGGATCCGAATCCGGAAACACATTCTTTAAATAATCATAACCTTCTTCGCGGATGCATTTTACAGCCCCGAATACTATCCTGTTGTTCCGCGATGAAAGCGCGTTTTTTATTACCGGGTCTTCCATGGTAAGGTTGTTTGCAACAGCCGCGAGTGATTCAAGATATGTTATTTTCACCGAATCATCGCTTTCAGCACTGTAATTGTCCTTTAAAAGATCTGCTTCAGTCCCCTCCCTGCTTAACAGTTCAGCGCAGCGGACAAGTTTTTTCAGTTCATAGCACAGTGAATCAGCCGAAAGATCACCTTTAATTATCTGGTAAGTCTCCATTGTTCCGTACGATACCGTAAATTTACGGGCGTATGCTTTTCTGATCATCTCCGCAATAATTCCCCTGGCCCGCGGATGCAGGATGGCTTTCACCTTGTGAACATTGCTGCCGTGCACAAGAGCAACCTTGTCAAACAACGGACTTCCGACTTCAATGTCCGTACTGCCCAGTTTCTTTTCCAGGGCCGAAAACAGTCCTTCTGCCTTCAGATCCAGGACCCGCGACATAGAC
>CAZKOK010000680.1:0-1907 GCA_964554355.1 uncultured Spirochaetia bacterium
GCTGAAATAATAATGAATGCTGTCAGAACAGTCAGATAAAGAGCAGATGCACGGAATACAGACATTGAAAACAGAATAAGCAGAAGAAATTTTATTCTCGGATCCAGCATATGAGCAACTGATTTACCTTTTTTGTAATGGAACAGATTTATTTCAGCCATGTCATCTGTTCCAGTCGTTTTACGGCAGGTTTTCTGACCCCGTTTTGCTCAAGCAGGCCGAGGAGTTCTGCGGGGTTCCCATCTGCGCATATTTTCCCGCTGTTCATGATAATCAGTCTGTCTGCATGAGCCAGAACGCGGGCAAGATCATGGGTTATCAGGATGATGGTGTGTCCCTTTTTATGCAGTCCGACTATTTTTTCAAGTACCTGCCGAACTGCCGGATAATCAAGGTTGGAAAGCGGTTCATCAAAAATCAGGATCGGCGAATCCATTGCCAGAAGTCCGGCTATAGCCAGCCGCCGCTTTTCTCCGCCTGAGAAGAGATGGGGGCGGTCGTCTTTTCGATGCCACAAGTCCATAAGCTTCAGGGCTTCTTCAGCCTTTTCCCCAACCTCTTCTTTTTTTAAGCCGAGGTTCTGCGGCCCGAAGGCAGTATCTTTGAATGCAGTCTGGCCGACAATCTGGCTGTCAGCGTCCTGGAAAACCATACCCACGGATCTTCGGGCATGGCGGATATCTTTTTTTATATTTTTCCTATCAAGAAGGATTTCACCTTCTTTTGCAGGAATCAGACCGTTAAGATGCCGGGCGAATACACTTTTACCGGAACCGTTTGGTCCGCAGATAACAGTGAATTCGCCTTCTTTTATGGAGATGTTGATTCCGTTCAGGGCTTTTGTCCCATCCTGGAATGTGCAGTGCAGGTTTCTTGCAGATATCTCAGGCATCGGCTTTATTCAGACTGAACGAAACATTTCTGGCAAGAAAAACGGCTGCAGCTCCCTTAAAAAGATCAATGAGAATAAAGGGTGTAAATCCAACAGCTAATGTCTTTGTCCACTCAAAACCTGTTTTGAATTTAAGCCAGGGTATTCCGGGCAAATAAATTATCAGAATACCTGCAATTACAGCAATGATATTTTTTATGAGAGATTTTTTTCCTGTATCTGCAATTATAGGAATAATAACTGCGGCAAGAAGATATCCGATAAGAAATCCGCCTGTCGGTCCGACAAAATGTGCAATGCCGGACCCTCCATTCTGGAAAACAGGAATACCGATTATTCCAATAAGCAGAAACACCGCGACGCTTGCAGCTGCCCATGGAAAGCCGAGAATAAAAGCTGCAAGAAATACGAAGAAATTAGCCAGTACAATATTTACCGGACCGATACTGATTCCAATATAGGAACCCACTGAAATCAATGCGGCAAATACTGCCGTGAAAATCAGTTTTCTGATACTGCTGTTCATTATCAACCTCAAAAATCAATATTTATTTCATCACTGAACTCAAGAAAATGATGTTTCCTGTCCGGTGTAATAATTTTCAGTCCACCGTTTTCTGTAATTTCAGCGGCTGTGCCTGAAACAATTCCGGTGCAGATGCTTCTGCAGCTGACCGGCCTGTTTTTTAATATGGAATATTTATTCAGCATTCTCAGATTGTCATTCAGGGAATTTCCCCCGTTTTCGAATTCTTCCAGGAAAGCCTTCAGGATGTTTTTCCTCGAAAATTTCCTGCCTGCAGCAGAATCAAGACTTACTGCGGATTTAAGATAGGGATTATTATGTACATTAATTCCTATTCCAAGATTAACAAACTGGAGTCTGTCCCCATTAACAAAAAACTCCTCTAGGATTCCTGCCGCTTTTCGGTTTCCAATATAAATATCATTCGGCCACTTAAAGCGGGCAGGCAGCCCGAAATTCTCATTCAGAATTCTACACAGACATGCCGCT
>CAZKOK010000681.1:0-1893 GCA_964554355.1 uncultured Spirochaetia bacterium
CTTGCCAATACCAATAACGCGCGGCAACAGCGGCGTCTGCGCCAAAAAATCTGGCGGAAAGCTATTCATAATTGCTGAAAAATTCATAATCAAGGGATACCTATGTCGACACCATTAACGGAAGCTGTTTTATATTATCAGAAAACAGGTGAAGGATTTGACAAATGCCTTAGGCTGGCCGGCGAAATTGTCTATACCTTCCCCTGCAGGAAGTATAATTGGGACATCGAAACATGTTCGGATTTTTATTGCTTCTTTTACCCGCGCCTGAAAAGAATTCTGAAAAAATTCAGATACATTGAAAAACCTTTTGAATCATTGCTGTATACCTACCTTCGCTACCATGTCAAAACTTTTTACGCGAAAAAAAAGCAGAATGAAATGAAGTATTCGCTGGTAAAAAGCTGTTTTTCGATCAATGAACCCTACTATAAACAGCATTATGCCTTCGAGGACGAAATTGAGCTGTCAGCCGCCGGCAAAACCGTATTGCATATCAATGAACAGGGAAAAATAGGCAAGGAATCTGCGAAAAAGCGCTTTATCTATCTGCTGTTGAAAAATTACCTCAGAATATCCGAGAACATGAAGGATTGTTCCTGCCGGCTATTGGATATCAATACCGACGAGATGGAGGCATTAATGAATACGCTGGACGAAAGGATCCGTGAACGCCGGAAAAGGTTCTCCTTTCTGCAGGAAAAAAGGAATCGCTATTTAAGCCAGCTTTTCGAATATGAACAGAAGGATGATAAGACAGCCGTCAAATTGATGAAAAAAAGACTCGACAGAACAATCAGGGAACTATCCAGGGTATGCATCGATCCGACTCACAAGGAAATCGGCGAACTGCTGGGCGTTCCAAAAGGTACAATCGATACCGGAATCCACTATCTGAAAAACAGTCTGAATAAACACAGGGAAAAAATATGTTCATAGACTGCAGCAATTCTGATTTTCTTTCATCAGGAATGAAAAAAATCATAATCGCAGAACAGGTCAAAAGACGGATAAGACTCATATGAAAGATTCGTTTTGCCCGAGGTCTTATGGAGAATTGCTGATGTTCGTAAGCTTTGATAGACGAAAACGGCTATACAGGATAAAATCCATTAATGGATTTTTATCTGGCAAGCGGCAATCGACATAAATTGTATGAATTCCAGATGCTCCTTCCCGGTTTTGAAATCAGGATACCATCTGATGACGGTATTGGCTTTGATCCGCTGGAAAACGGAAAAAGCTTCCTTGAAAACGCAATGATCAAGGCGCGGGCCTTGTATCACATCGTCCGCAAGCCAGTCCTTGCCGATGATTCCGGGCTTATCGTGGATGCACTCGGAGATGAACCGGGAATTTTTTCCGCCCGCTACGGAGACCGGGAAGCGGGAAGACGCCTTTCGACAGAAGAACGCAACATCTACCTTCTTGATAAGCTGAAAAATACGAAAATACGTTCCGCGCGCTTTATCTGCGCTCTTGTTTTTCTGAAATCAGACGAGATATTTTACATAGTGCAGGAAATATCTTCAGGACTAATTTCCGAAAAAACCAGCGGAGGCAGAGGTTTCGGATATGACCCGCTTTTTTATCTGCCGGAAAATAAAAAAACGGCAGCCGAACTGTCAGAGAGTGAAAAAAACAGGATTTCGCACCGGGGCAAAGCGGCCCGGAAATTATATACGCTTTTAAAAAGCATTAAAGACAAGGAGCAGATATGAAAAATGAAAACAAAATCCCCGAAAGATCGGAGGTCGACATCCGGGACACCTGGGACCTGTCAAAGCTCTATAAAGACAGCAGCGTGTGGGAGGAAGACCTGAAAAAATACGGACGCTTATGTTCCGGGATTGAGGACTTTAAAGGCCGCCTGGCGATATCCGCCGCCGAACT
>CAZKOK010000682.1:0-1868 GCA_964554355.1 uncultured Spirochaetia bacterium
GAAATGCATAATAACCGAGTTTTTCATCCAGAAGCTCAATTTTATTTTGCAGCCTCAGGCAGGCCAGAAGTGTTTCAGCGGATTCGCCAAGTTTTCCTGAGAACTGCAAAGCTTCGTCGATACTGTTTTTAAAATATGAGAGATCAGAAGCCCATGCTTCATCATTTTTAAAGAGTGCGGAAAGGTCCCAGGTGTATTCTTCCCTGACTTCGGACCTTGAAGGGATTTTATTTTCTGATGCCATATTACTAACTCCTGTTTTTTGCAAAATAACTTATGATATATTCCGAAATTCTATTCAGGGCCTTGCCTCTGTGAGAAATCCTGTTTTTATGTTCATCATCAAGTTCAGCTGCCGTCATTCCCAGTTCAGGAAGAAAAAATACCGGATCGTATCCAAAACCATTGTTTCCGGAAACGCTGTCGGTTATCAGGCCGCAGAAATCTTCCTGCACAGATACAAAACGGAATTTATCAATAAGGAAGACCATATTGCAGACAAATCTTGCTTCACGTCGTTTCTTTCCGGACAGACGTGAAAGCAGATAGGCATTTCTTTCGGAAGCTGTAAGTTTTCCCCCCGATTCCTCATTGCCGTACCTTGCAGAAAAAATGCCGGGTTCACCATCCAGTGCATCTACAATCAGGCCTGAATCATCGGCAATAACGGGTTTCCCGGTAATATCGTATAATGCCATGGCTTTGATCATTGCATTTTCCATAAATGTGCTGCCGTATTCTTTGGGATCAAACCCGATACCAAGATCTGAAGGTATAATTATCCTGAAATCGGGAAGCACATCCTGAATTTCCTTTTTTTTATTTACATTGCCTGTAGCCAGATACAATTCCATAAAATGATATTACATGTAAAAATTAATTTCGTCCATTCAATGAAGTTCAGGAGCATTGTTTTTCAGATATTTTCAGAAATTTCTGCCTGAAAGTATATACACCTGAATCGACCGTTCCTTTAGGCGTATCAAGTGCTTCGGCAATTTCGGAATAAGTCGGTGATATATTTACTTTTGAGATTTCATGGATTATTTTCTGAAGACGCTTTTTCAATATAACGATTTTTTCACGGTTTTTCTGTTTGGCTTCTTCATTCAGAATATTCAGGGTTTCTCTTTCAATTTCAAGAATTCTGGAAATATGCCTGTTCCTGAGTTCTTTAAGGCTATCCAGTCTTTTTTTCCGGATAATTATCCCGGGAGTAAGTTTTTCCATAATTTTGTCAATTTCAGCTTCGTTGACAGCAAGCATGCGGCAGGCGGTTTTCTTCATTTTTTCAGGAATTCTGGACATGTTTTTAAGGATAATATATAAAAATCTTTTCCTGGTTGTTTCCTTTTTAATTATTCCTTTTTCATTAAGATCAAGAACCATTTTTCCCGCTTCACTTACTGTGCAGTACTCTTCAAAATCGTGATCATCAAGGTGATATGGTTTATGCCAGAGAAGATTCCTGTCAATCAGCATAGATTTTCTGTTATTTTTCCTGCGTTTGTTTACAAATGTTTTAATGCTGTATTTGATATATTTGTATAAAAGCACTTCAAAGGGTCTTCCGCAGTATGTGAATTTTCTGATGATCCTTTTCAGTTTGGGATAAAATTCTGAAAAGAAATCGGAGCATTCTTCAAGGTCCCAGCCGAATTTTTTCTGCGGATAAAAATAGGCTATTTGGGAAGCATGTGATATACAATCATTGAAGTTTTTTCCGGTTTGCTGGTATTCCAGTATTTTTCTGGTTAATTCTGTTTTCATGACAGTTCCTTTTTAATTTTTTTTTAATTGGGTTAAAAACAATGCATTATTCATGCCAGGAAATATTGGGTAAATAACCTGCATTGTTACTATTTGAT
>CAZKOK010000683.1:0-1865 GCA_964554355.1 uncultured Spirochaetia bacterium
CCCCTGTTGATATTTTCTCTTCTTTTGACAGGGAACAGGATTTTTACAAAAAGTTGATATAGAAGAAGAGATAATAGATGCAGCTCTTGATGAACTGGCCAGCCTGAATCTTCTTGAAATTGATCATGATCATATACGGATTGAGAAAACTGAAAACCTGAAAATAGTAAAGCAGCTGATTAAAAATGACACAGATGAAATCAGTGAAAAGCTGATTGATTATATTGCTGAAAAGAATGATAAAAAACACTGGATGAAAAACGGACTTATTGTTTTCCTTGTGAGGAACCTGCGAAGCAGTTCGGCAATGGACCTGCTTCTTGATATTATGATGCATCTTCTGGACTGCAGGGAAATTGAATTTGTAATGTCAGTAATGGATAAATGTTCCGGTATCTATGCAAAAAAAATGAGGCAGAACAGCCAGCTCGGAGATCTAATATCCTTTGTGCGTCTGAGAGTAGCGCTGCTTAAAGGAGATGAAATCACAGCATCAAATGTTTTTTCCTCTCTGCCTTCGTACTCAGCCGCGGATTCAAGACTTATTAATATTATTCTTCAGGGAAAATATCATAATGCTGTAAAGAATTACCGCACAGCAATGGTTTGTCTTAAATCCCTTCTGGTAAAAGTGGAAGAGAACCAGGAACCCGTTGCAGTCGGTGAGGCATATCTTGAACTTGGGCTCAGTTTTCTCGGCTTAAGAAAACTTGAAGAGGCCAAGGAATATTTTTTTATCGCTCAGGAGCATTCAGGCAGATTCAGGATTACATATCAGTACATCAGGTCATTAATAATGCACGCGGCATCGCTTCAGCTTATCGGCAATTATTCGGAAGCATACAGGCTTTTGAATGAAGCAGTTGAAAGGAGTAATGATGCGGGTTCCCGCGTCTGGGAACTCCTTGCAGTATTTCTTCTTGGAAGAACCCAGTTTGAACTTGGTGAATATGAGAAATCAGCAGCCACTTTTCAAAAGGCATTGACTATATCCCAGCTATACAATATCAGAGAAGCTTTCCCGGTATTTTTTCGCTGGATTGCAAGATCATTCGATTTTTCCGGCAAATATAAAGGAGCAGAAAAAATACTTAAGAACTGCTCAGGTGATACAGAATGCGATTTCTTTCTTGCCGAAACCTATTATTTTTCAGGAAAAAGAAAGGATGCAAGGGAGCTTTTATCAGGAAGCAAAATGAATCTGAAAAGCGAAACATTCCGGCCTTCCGAAAATATAGTTTATAAAACAGGGTTCAGCATGGTTGAAGACTATGCTTTGTCAAGCGTGGACGGGGAGTGTGTTCTCTCTTATCTGCACCGGTCATTCAGTTCATATCTCCACGGCGTAACAGGAGCGGCCAGTGAAGCGACAGCCGACCTTTTCAGTATTACAAGAGAAGACAAGCTTTCCGATGTCGATCCGAATAATCATCTTTATTATCTGTTTTATACACTGGTTGCAACTGACAAAGGAGACAGTCCATCACTGGATAGAATAACACTGTTAAGCAAAGGTCTGAAGATTCTCCAGGAGAGAGCATCAGCCATAGATTCTCCGCAAGAGAGAAGGGCATATCTTAATGATAATAAATGGAATGCAACCCTGCTTGAAGAAGCAAAAAAACTCAAATTGACCTGATAAAGGTAAAGGTACTGAACCACAAAGCACACGAAGATCACGAAGGATATGAAATAATAATATTAAAACCTTTGTGTTCTTCGTGCATCTTCGTGGTTTTTAGTAATATTCATTTTGAGTCAAATATTGACACTTCCCTTTAAAACCGGTTATAGTGCTTTTGTTTTTCAAGGTGGCGTAGCTCAGTTGGTAGAGCAAGCGGCTCATATCCGCTCGGTCAGGGGTT
>CAZKOK010000684.1:0-1861 GCA_964554355.1 uncultured Spirochaetia bacterium
CTTTTGTGGAATCATCTGCTGCCGGGCTTCCTTTCATTGCCACAAACCAGGGCGGACCGGCGGACATCGTAAAGAACTGCAAAAGCGGTCTGCTTGTAAACATCGGCAGCAGGAACGATATAGTAAAATCAATCAAGAAGGTCCTGACTGACAATGAACTCTGGACGTCTCTTTCCGAAAACGGCATCAACAACGCGAGGGGAATTTATACATGGGAACATCACTGCAATGAACTCGCGGATAAATTCCTGTCACTTGCTGATAAAAGCGCGGATGATATGTACAGGATTGAATCTTCGTTTTCAGCCACAGGCAAGCGGCTTGATTCGATTACCCACCTTCTTATCGCGGATATAGATGATACGCTTACCGGAGATAACCGGGCATTGGGAAATCTGAAAGCCTTCCTGGAAAAGAACAGAAACTGGCTGGGTTTTGGAGTGGCTACCGGAAGGAATAAGCAGTCAGCTTCAGAAGTGATTGAAAAAGCAGGAATTCCTTATATTGATATTATAATTTCTTCTGTCGGAACTGAAATCTATTATAAAAAAAACCAGCCTGACCGCGGGTGGGTGAACCATATAAGCAAACACTGGAAGCCTGAAAGGATAAGAGATATTCTGTCCGGAATGCCTTATATGGAGATGCAGAAATCGTCAAGCGCACAGAGAAAATATAAAATCAGTTATAATATGAAAACCGAATTTAACCATGAACAGATATTGCCTCTTATTCATGACAGGCTGATGCAGAACAAACTGCGGTATTCCCTTATTTATTCGCATGGTTTGTTTCTCGATATCCTGCCGTACCGTGCGTCGAAAGGCAAAGCCATCAGATATCTTTCAAACAAATGGAAAATTCCTTCATCCCGGATAATTACCGCCGGAAATTCCGGCAATGATTATGATATGCTTACGGGTAATTTAAATGGAATTGTTGTATCCAATCACGAGGCTGAACTTGATAAGCTGAAGGGAACGGCAAATACCTATTTTGCAGAGAAATCCCGCGCAGCCGGGATTCTGGAGGGATTAGAATATTTTCTGAATAAAGCTGCCGTTGTCTCCGGCAGCAAAGGAGGTTGGCGCTATCAGTTTTAATGAAAAAGAGATGATTGCTTTTAATTGTCCTGAATGCGGTGCTTCGCTGGCAATTCCGCCGGAAAAGGCAGGAATAGCCATGGTCCGTTGTCCCAAATGCAGTCACCGGATTACAATTCCCAAAAAGAAACAGTCTGTAACAATGAGAGCAGACAGATAAACGGCTTGATATGGAAAAGCTGAAAGGTTTCCGGATTTCAAAACAGCTTGTCCTGACTAATGATCAGATCAGGATATTCATGATAAAGGCGCAGGGACACGGTGGTCAGCATATTAACAAGGCTTCAACAGCCGTGCAGCTGCGCTTTAATATTAACTCTTCTTCCCTCCCGGAAGAATGCAAAACCCTTCTTTTGGCGATGAAGGATAAAAGAATCACAAAAGACGGTGAAATCATCATTAAAGCCGGACAATTCAGATCACAGCATAAAAACCGGATGGATGCCCTTCACCGGCTCAGACAAATAATCAAAAAAGCTCTTTACACTCCCAAAAAACGGAAAAAAACCATGGCCGGGAAAAAGGCGCATCAAAAACGTCTTGATGATAAAAAACGCCGTTCGGATCTTAAAAAACAGCGGGCGGCGCTGTAAATAGTCCTTATATTTTTGAATTTTCCAAAGCGCCAATCTGTTTATTTCAGTTTATACAGGCAATTACTATTTTGGGGAGAAAATATAATGAAGATACATTCAGCTCTTTTAACAGATACACAACCTGTGATAAAAAAGGATAACATGACTGCAAATCAGGAACAG
>CAZKOK010000685.1:0-893 GCA_964554355.1 uncultured Spirochaetia bacterium
TTCCTTATCAATATTCTGCCATTCAAATACTATAGGATTCCGGGTACTTCCTGTCGGAGTATAATCATGATCATTTCCGACCGGCCAATTCCCGTCATTGCCATATTCCTGGAAGGTGCTGAAGCAGCTTAGGCCGGTGGAACTGTCTTCAGTATAATCAAGTCTGTATTTCTTCAGAAGCAAATCATCGACCTTCACGACAATCCACTTAAGTCTTTTATCCATTTCAACTTTAGTCGGGATGTACGTTATATTTGAATCATTCCTGCTCTCATAGAAAAACTCAATTGTCTTGTACGTATTTATCCCACTGTTTGCAGTATAAATAACCTTCAGGGGATAATAATCACCTCCCGTATTATCTTCGGAATACCATATTACGTATTTGTTCTCATGAACGTCCTTCACCATCGAAAGGGCCCAGCACCTGGCTTCGCTGTTGACAAGGTCGTCCCTTATCGCCCTGATGCGGCCGTCAATAATTTTCCCATACAAATGGAGAACCGAGTTATATCCGAAATACATTTTCTTTCCGTTAAGTGCCGAGATTTCCCAGTATGAGCCTGCAGTGTTGGGATACTTCAATTCGATCTTTAAAAAACTCTCGTCCTCTGTATGATAAATACCATTGTCATCTCTGATAAGTTTCTGCCCGTTATAGACAAAATGGTCCGTGTCATCATTAAAAGTAACCGGATAATCCCTGTCCCTTGATATCACCGGAAACCCGGACAGACTCCAGCCGGTCCCGAGCATGCCGTTCCCGCCGGAAGAATTGTAGTTAAGGGATATATTCGGCTGCATGCCGTTCGTGCCGGCAGGAATATCAATCGGTATGCTGTAGGTGAAAGCGCCGTCGGGATCCAGGTCGGCTACGCCCTCCGTGGGTGGTG
>CAZKOK010000685.1:903-1858 GCA_964554355.1 uncultured Spirochaetia bacterium
AAATACAGAAACTGCATAAATAAGTAAAATACATGCAGTAATTAGTTTTCTTTTCATTATTGCCCTCTCTTTTGTTATCAGATGATTTTTCCTGACTGGCATGACTGTTAAAAACAGATAAAAGCTGCTTGTCCGGAAATAATCCTTAGTATGTATAACTGCAGATATCCTGCTGATGCTTTTGGAAAACTGAAAAAAACCTGAATTTCAGGCTTTTCCGGAAAATACGGCTGCGGTGAAAAATCTCTCTGAATTTTTGTACTCTGTCCCCATTTATATAAATTCCTCTGGCAACCTCCTGCTTCGGCAATTAAACTTGAATCAAGGAGGTGCATATGCAGGCTTTCTATGAGTCCCTTCCCAAAGCCGAACTTCATCTGCACATTGAAGGCAGCCTTGAACCAGAACTGATGTTTGAAATCGGGAAACGCAATAAAATTGAAATGCCTTTTGCCTCTGCAGAAGATGTCAGGAAGGCATACGATTTCAGCAATCTTCAGTCCTTTCTTGATATTTATTATCAGGGGGCGAATGTTCTTAAAAATGCGCAGGATTTTTATGATATGGCTATGGCCTATTTCAGGAAATGCCGTGAACAGAACATCGTGCATACCGAGATTTTTTTTGACCCGCAGACACATACAGACCGCGGAATTGAATTTGGTACTGTAATGGAGGGGCTCGTTTCTGCCATGAAAGATGCGAAAAGGAACTGGGGTATTTCCGGTTATCTGATAATGTGCTTTTTAAGGCATCTTTCCGAAGAGTCGGCTTTTGAAACCCTGAAGCGTGCTCTGCCCTTCCGCGATAATATTATCGCCGTCGGGCTTGATTCATCTGAAACGGGAAATCCTCCTTCAAAATTCAGATCCGTTTTCGAAAAAGCACTGTCGGAAGATTTTCTGACTGTCGCCCACGCCGGAGAGGAGGGGCCTCCGGAGTATATGCGGGAATA
>CAZKOK010000686.1:0-1467 GCA_964554355.1 uncultured Spirochaetia bacterium
ACAACTGATCGTATGAATAATTATATTTCTTAAGGACTATATTGTCATATCCCATATTCAGAACATTGTAAGACCTGTAATATCCCCTGTTGTAGTCAAAAATTTCCACTTCTGAAATAAACATATCATCAATCATAAAAGGCACAGGATAGTTTTCCAGTGCGATGTCATAAAACCGGGGGATTCTTCCCATTGTAAGTGTGGATATCAGTTTATAATAATAAGCCAGAACGGCATCTTTATAAATGATCCCTGTTTCATCTGTACCAAGGATCTCATACTCCAGTGTGCAGAAAACGGTGCCGTTTACAGAAGCCTGATACGGAACTGCCTTGCCGCCGAGAACTTTCCATTCTGTTTCCCAGACCACAAAACGCGGATTGCTGGAGCTTCTGTCGAAATATTCGGTCTCTTTTGTTTTTGTGAGATTGCCTTCTGAATCATAGGTAAACTCATGTTCGTATGAAGTAACGAGATCGTTTTTGTCCGGATCAAGGGTCATCTGCCGGCTTGTGCTGATTTTTTCAGATGATCTGAAAGGCACAAAACTCTGCGGTCCTGCATACCTTTCTGTTGTTATACATGCCGTGAATAATGCGGCCAGTAAAATCAGTACAGAAAGCCTGATTGGTTTTTTCATGTATTACTCCTTAATTTTTCCTTTATTATCAGGTGGAAGACATATATTCTTCCTTTATATTATCTCTTGAGTTTAAAATCAAGTGAAATTGTATCCGTGTCTTCCGTCTCAATTTCCTGGTAAATTTCCTTATATCCGCTTTTTATAATCCTTATGCGTATTTTGGAATTCCGGGGAACATCAATTTCAAGCGGGGTTTTGCCGGCTTCATTGTTATCTATAAGAACAACTGCATTTGAAGGTGTTGAAGTAATGCGCAGTAGACAGGTCTGCTTTTTTTCTTCAACCAGAGCGGCATAAACAGAGCCTGAATCTGCTGCTGCTTTACCGATGACCAGTTCTTTCGGCTGATACCGGTCTTTTTCCAGCCTGAGTTCAAGATCTATGCCGAAGTACTCAATTTCTGCCGGACTTAATCCCTTGTAATGGCCGTTTATGAAAATCCTGGCTCCGGCCGGATCGGTTTTTACCGTTATTATATGAACAGCATCTGCATCCAGAAGAGAATTCTTTGCCAGATTTATCGGTATGGCAAGATTGAAATTCATACCCGGCAGTTTTGCCGTAACAATGCCAATTATTTTTCCATTGCTGTCAAATACCGGTCCTCCGGAATTGCCAGGATCGACTGCTGCGCTTATATCAATCATTTTTCCGATGCGGTCAATATCCTGAAATGCCTGAACATATCCGGGGGTGGCTTTGATGCTTTTTCCGAGCGGGTATCCGATTACCATGATATCATCCATAAGTGTAAGGGCCGAAGAATCGCCGAGGCTGCAGAATTTGGGAAAAGATCCGGGAATTTTCAGGACGGCCAGGTCGAG
>CAZKOK010000686.1:1477-1839 GCA_964554355.1 uncultured Spirochaetia bacterium
CTGTATTCCTTATCCGGAGCTGATGAGAGTTCAAAGCTTACAGCGATTTCAAGCGAATCGCTGAAATATGCGTCATGCACCACATGTGCATTTGTTATTATCATTCCGTCTGCTGAATAAAGGAAACCTGAGCCGGATGAGCGGGTCGAATTGCCGTCTCTGATTTCAACAAGACAGACAGAAGGACCGTAATCATTAATTATCTGTTTCCACTCGGCACAGAAAGCGCAGACTGCAGAAATAAGGAACAACAATATAAAAAGAAGTTTTTTGGTTTTCAACAGTATTACCATCCCGTTTTTGGTTTTAGGAAATATAAAGCAGGATGCAGGCTGTAATCAAGCGCATACCCTGTCCAATAA
>CAZKOK010000687.1:0-1834 GCA_964554355.1 uncultured Spirochaetia bacterium
CAGGCAATATCAAGATCCGGTATCTCAATAAAAAGATTATCTTTGACATCAGTCAGTTTTCCTGTCCGGAATCTGCAGTTTCGGATAGGGATTTTTTCTGCAATTTCAGGCTTTCCCGTAAAAAAAGCCAGGGGACAGAGTACCTCAAATCCGAATGACGGAAGAATAATGCTTTCAGAAAACAGCTTCTTCTGAAAATCCCTTACTTTTACAGAGATATTGTCAGGTACCATAAGTGCTGCCAGAAACATAAATAATTCTGCCATAACAGACCGTAAAAATTCAATAGAATATTATTTTTTTTAAGAATTATGTTATCTTCTGTTCGTGACCTTGTTTCCCGGATCAAATTATATATTATAATACAGTTACGATACGATAATTTTCAGATTAACCGGAACTGGATTTTTATAAAAATATCCTGTATAAAATAGATACTGGTTATTTCATTTTTTTACCTGGAGATGTTTTTGGCTTATATGAGAAAATTTAAATATTATCTGCTCCTGATCTTTACTGTACTTATAGTTACAGCAAACGGATGTAAAAGTTCGGTTAATGCGTTTCCATTTCTCGGACTTGACAGTAAAAGTGAAAAGCTTACCGAAAAACCGGGAGTTTCAGGAAAGAATGAAGGGAAGCTTCTTCTTTCCGGTGACAGATTCAGTACGCCCGGATATTATCCTGGTGAAAAAATAAATCCGGAGGATGGGAACTGCTTTTTCCTTATATATTCATCAGACGGATCTCTGGAAATTACTTTTTTCAATGACAAGTCGCCTGTTTATGCTGCCGGTTTACCGGCATTTAAGGAAGCTTCAGAGTATATCATACCTGTCGGTCATCTCGACAGCTTTGATTCATTTCTTATATCATCTGATACTGATTCAAATCTTGAAATAAAGTGTGCCGGGATTATTAATGAAAACCCCGGAGTTGTTCTTGGTGACCATTTGAGAATCACCCAGGGATACAGATATCAGAAAGGACATAACAGTCCATATATTCATGAATTCTATTTTGATGAAATAACCGGACCTCTTAAAAAGGACGAATTGAATTATTCCATTTCAATTAATTACGGACAGAATCATGACTTTGAAGTAAACGAGGAAGATCCGATACGCATAACTGCTGCAGATTCGGAAAAAAGCAAGGTATTTACACTTGTGCCCAGACCGCAGGGTGAAGCGCTTTCAGTTTACAGGAGCATGTTTGATTTTGACCCTGACAGGGTTTTTATATATGTTCCTGAATGGGCGGATTTTCCTTTGTCTTCATTCAGGATTAATCCTGTAGAAAATGAACCGGACAAACCGCTTCCTGCGGATTTCAGGACAGTGCTTGATAATAATCAGGATTACTGGAGAAATGACGATTATGAGCTTTATTCATGGTCGATATTTCCAAATGTCCTGATATTTGATTTTGCGGACTATAATGTTCAGTCAAAATACCTGAAGCGGCTTGCTTTTTATGTAGAAAAAATAGGATATACAGGGATAATACAGGAAAACAGCGCGATACAGGATCTGCACGGCTGGAACGCACACGATTACAGGCCTACAGATCTGGCTGATTTTTTCAATAAAGTTGAGCAGATCAGTTTTAAGCTGAATCCAGAAGAAATTCATCTGCGTAAAATTCTTCTTGATAACGGTGTAATTACACGAAAGCAGGAAATGTATATTCCCGGAAAGGGCGCTATTATCAGCATAACCCGTGAATCATCTCCGGACCTGCGGGAAATGCTGCTTACGCATGAAGGTTCCCACGGTATTGTTTTTGTGCATCCGGATTATTTTACACGCTGTCAGCAAGTCTGGGATACGCT
>CAZKOK010000688.1:0-1822 GCA_964554355.1 uncultured Spirochaetia bacterium
TTCCTCAAAATCTTTTATTTACACTCAGAGCATATTACCGGAGTCTGTCAGTAAAACCGGTAACATACCTGTTTCCTTCAAGAAGAAATATTCATAAGCCATTTTCCTGCCGCCAGGTACAGAATTTTTTAGAAGAGGCTGGTATTGCTGCAGGCATTCAGAAGCATGTATCTCCTCATGTTCTAAGACATTCCTTTGCAACACATATGCTGGAAAACGGGATTAACCTGCGGAAAATACAGTTGATGCTTGGGCACAGATCATTAACAACCACTTCGATATACACTCATCTTGCTGCAGATTTTCTGAAAAAAGTTGAAAGTCCATTGGACAAACTCAAAAAGGCGGTTCAGTAATGGAAAGCGTTATACTGTCACTCATTAAAAGAAATTTCAGTTCTCTTCCTGTAAATGCCCGGCAGGCTTTTCAGACTGTTTTAAACTGTAAATCACAGCCAGTCCCCCATCTGTACAGCCATTGTGATCACTGCGGGTCTACTCATCCTGTAATGAAATCATGTAAAAGCAGATTATGCCCTGTCTGCAATGGAGCCGCTTCCTTGAAATGGCTGGCCGGGAGAGAACAGGAACTGCTACCGGTGAAATATTTCATGCTTACATTCACAGTTCCCGCAGAATTGCGTCCAGTTTTTTTGACCAATAAACAGATATGTTATGATTTGCTCTTTAAATCCGTCAGCCAGATACTCCTTGAAAGCATAAGAACCGGGCATAGAGAATTGACAGGACATGCCGGATTTTTCGCTGTACTGCACACCTGGGACCAAAGGGTCAATTATCATCCGCATCTCCATGTGATTATTCCGGCAGGATGTCTGAATAAGGATAAAACCGGCTGGAACAAAAGTAATCCTTCATTTCTGCTTCCGGTAAAAAAACTATCGTCAGATTATAAAAACAAATTGCTGTCGTCTTTACTGAAAGCCGAAAAAACGAAAACCCTAAGAATCCCTTCTGTTATTAGTAACTTCAAAAAAACACTTTACTCTTTACAGAATATTCCATGGGTCGTACATGCCCAGGCTCCCGGAGAAAACAACAGACCTGAATACATGCTGAGATATCTGTCAAAATATGTGAATAAAACTGCAATCAATGATAAAAGAATTCTCAGTACAGAAAACGGATGTGTAAATATCCGTTATATTGACCGGAAACGACATACTGCAAAAACAGAATGTATTTCAGAATCAGTATTTGTAAAACGTCTTGCCCTTCATATACTTCCAAAGGGATTTAAGAAAACCAGGTTTTACGGTTTCATGGCCAACCGGTATAAAAAACCATTACTGGCTTTATGCCGGATGCTTTTAGGAACATCTGTTTCAGCTCAGGAGACAATTGATTCTTCCATCACTTCAGATACAGCTTTTCTGTTCTGGAAGTATTTCCGGATTGATATCACAGTTTGTCCTGATTGCAGCAAAGGCCATGTGTCAATCAGGAAGATTTTTCCGGGAGGAGGATAAAACAGGTTTTTATCAGTCTTTTACTTTTTAGGATTCTATTTAAAAATCTCCAGGTGATTCGTATCCCGAAATTTAAATTGGGAAAACAAAGAACCGGAAATATTACTCAAAAGCAGTAAAAATCAAGCAGATTTATTGAAGTTAAAAATGATTAAAACAAAAAGTACAGGTTGAAAACATATTTAAAAATCTATTGAAGCCCAAAAAAGGCTTTACATTTTCCCTATCATCAGACTCTTTGGTTTCGTTCAATAAAGTCTTACCATAGCTGTTATTAAAGATTTACTTAATCAATGAAAGCATTTTTGCAGCAGCTACGGTAAGACTTCTGTA
>CAZKOK010000689.1:0-1822 GCA_964554355.1 uncultured Spirochaetia bacterium
GCAATGGGACTGGGAGTGCTTTTTGTGAAGATTCCGGTTTTTCATATTGTTATAAAAATTGCAGGCGTATGTTATCTTCTCTATCTGGCATCAAGAATTGCCTTTACAAAAAGGAAAGAGACGGAAACAGAAAATACCCGCCCTCTCAATATCTTTCAGGCAACGGCATTTCAACTCCTCAATCCGAAGGCCTATGTTATTACCATTACCGGTATATCAACTTTCACAGAATCCGGTAAAGGTTATGTTTCTTCGGCAATTCTGCTCCTGGCTGTTTTTGCTTTAGTATGTTTACCCTGTATTTCAGTTTGGGCCGGTTTCGGCTCCTGCATAAGCCGCTTTCTCAAAAACGACAGGGTTTTCAGAATATTCAATCTGGTAATGGGAGGTCTGACGGCCGCATCGGTAATCCTGATTATTTTCTGAATACCCCAAAGCTTGTGTTTTATTCCAACGGCTGTCAGGCAGCATCCCTTGCAACAGCAGAACAGGGCTTCTATCAGCTTGACACAACCTCTTCTTTTCAATTAAAAAGAAGAGCTTTCATGCAACAGTAATAGTAATGATAAAAGGACCGTTTCAGTGATAGAAGTAATTCTTAAAAACAAACGCGAACGCAGTGTCCTCCAGGGAAATCCGTGGATTTTTTCCGGTTCCATCGACAGGATGTCCGGAACTGCTGCACCGGGAAGCATGTGCCTGGTAAAGGCCGCGGATGGTTCACTGCTTGGAAGCGGTTACTGCAACACCAGTTCGGCAATTACCATCAGAATGCTTACACGGGGTAAAAACCTGTTTACTCCGGAAACCCTTTACGAACGGATCTCTGCCGCTTTTGCATCACGGGCTTTGCTTCTTGATGCGAAGACAGATTCCTGCCGCCTTATCCATTCGGAAGGCGATTTTCTTCCGGGACTGATTGTCGACAAATACGCCGAAGGACTTGTCGTGCAGGTTCTCACCGCCGGAATGGAGCTGATGCGGGAAAGCATCATTGATTCACTTGAAAAAATATGTTCACCAAAGTTTGTATTCGAAAGGTCTGACACTGAAGCCAGGACACGCGAAGGGCTTCCGCCGGCCGAAGGGCTTCTGTCCGGCACTCTTCCGGAAAATCCTTTAATCCGGGAAAATGATCTGTCTTTTCATGCCGATATTCAGGGTGGCCAGAAAACCGGCTATTTTTTCGACCAGCGGGACAACCGGCGACTTCTTAAGCATTATGCAAAAGGCAGATATACCGCCGACTGTTTCTGCTATTCAGGATCTTTCACCATTGCGGCGCTTGCTGCAGGTGCGAAATTTGTCGATGCGATGGACCAGTCGGAAAAAGCTCTTGAGCTGCTTACAAAAAACGCTGCCCTTAACGGATTTACGGACGCAAATTTTTCCACGACCCGTGCTGATATTTTTACATACCTGCGGCAGACCGACAAGAAATATGACCTGATAATTCTTGATCCTCCAAAATTCGCACGTCATCCAAAAGAAGTTGAACGTGCCAGCCGCGGCTACAAGGACATCAACCTGCAGGCCATGAAAAAGATAAGCCCAGGAGGTATCATATTCACATTCTCATGCTCGCATGCAATCGACTCCAGACTGTTCAGGCAGATCGTATTCGCTGCGTCAGCCGATTCGGGCAGAAGCTTTCAGCTTCTCCACACGCTGAGCCCGGGCCCCGACCATCCTGTAAACCTGGCGCACCGGGAAGGAGACTACCTTAAGGGTCTTGTACTGCGTGCTGAGGATATCAGATAATATTCCTTAGATACCCCAAAGCTTGTGTTTCTGCATTATTATACAAAAAGTCAATGCAAAG
>CAZKOK010000690.1:0-1807 GCA_964554355.1 uncultured Spirochaetia bacterium
TAAATAGGTGATGCTTCAGATTTTTATGCTTTTTTACAAGCTTCGGGGCAGTAATAAAACAATTGACAACTGATTTTCTCATCTGCTAAAGTTTTATCCTTAACGGAGGATGAAATGGATAATAAAGTATATTTTGATCATATCGAAGCTCATGTTTCAGACATTAAGGAATACTGCGAATTTCTGGTAAAACTCTTTCGCGGCGGCAGGTACAAACAGCTTAATGAAAACGGCACATCGATGTACCTTAATCCCGATGGAGTTGCGATAGAAATCAAGAAAAAACAAAGCGATATTCTGCCTGTAAATGCAGGGATCTGCATGCCCTGTATCCGTCTGGAAAATCCCGAAGACTTTATCGAAAAAGAACTCGGTTTTAAAATTGAAAAAAGCTTTGACCTGCCTGACGGGAAAGTACATTTTTTTACCGATCACGAAAATATAGTCTGGCATGCAAAGAGCTATACTCATAAAGACCAGACGGTTGATTTTTAGCCAAATTCATTCCGCATCCTTGATTTTCCGGATCTGACAGTAGACGGCAGTTTTCCTCTCGGTGCCGCGATAATGGGGGCTTTTGTTTCGCATGGCGGGAATCCTGTTCCGGCGGTATTTATAGCATTTGCAGGCGGGCTGCTTGCCGGAATGACTACGGCAGTAATTCATAATGAACTGAAAATACCGAATCTGCTGGCAGGAATCCTGACGATGATAATGCTTTACAGCATAAATCTTAAAATCCTCGGTTCGGCCAATGTCACTCTTTTGAACAAGAAAACCATTCTGACTGATATGACTCAGTTTATGAATAAACCGGGAATATCGAAAGAGGTCGGATATATAATATTCTTCCTGCTGCTGATTGTTTTCATCAAAATCCTGCATGATCTGTTTTTCAGGACTGATCTTGGAATGACACTTGGTGCGATAGGCAATAACGAGCAGATGATTATCGCCCAGGAAGTAAATCCGAAAGTCCTGAAAATTATCGGTGTCGGACTGTTAAGCGGTTTTAAATTTATCTGCTTATAATTTAAATCAGGGACATATTTTTTCAGGCATGTTTATTACTTTAAGCAGCAGGAAAAGTATCTTATGAATAATATCAATGATGATTTCAATACAAATACTTATCATAATTCTTCAATTTCAATTGCCCGGGTCACTGCAAAAGGGAAGCTTTTTGCATCTGAACCCGCAATTCTGCAAATTGCTGGGATATAAACGAGAAGAGCTCCTTGGTAAAAACTGTACCCATATCACCTTTCATGAAGATCGGGTAAATGGAAAAAAACTTATTTCCGAAATGGTCAGAGAAAACAGGGATAATTCTGTTTTTGAAAAAAGACTGATTCATGCTGATGGACAATTGATATGGGTCAGGGTCCATTATAATGTCGTGCGGAATGATGAAGGTGGAATAACATCATTCTGCAATTTTATTATTGAAATCGATAAGGAAAAAAGCTTCAGGATGAATTGATTGAATCCAACAAAAGTCTTAGGTTCTTCATGGAGACAGTAAGTCTTGACGGCAGGGATTTAAAAAGTATCTTTGATCATTTTATGAAGGCTATAATAGAGATTACAGGAAGCAGTTGCGGTTTTTTCGGGTTGATGGACCAGGAGGAAAAGGAAATGATCATCCATTCATGGTCCGGCAAGGCTTTGAAAAGATGTTCCATAACCGATAAACCTGTCCATTTCCCCGTCAGCGAAGCCGGCATATGGGGCGATGCAGTCAGAAAAAAAGGAATACTGATAATCAATGATTTCTCTGCTGATCATAAAGGTAAAAAAGGATACC
>CAZKOK010000691.1:0-1795 GCA_964554355.1 uncultured Spirochaetia bacterium
GACAGCCTTTTAAGAAACAGCTGTTCTGATATTACTTCCGTTTTCGGGCATTTATATTTTCTGTCATAATAAGCCAGATGCACATTCCCGTTTTCAATTTTCCTGATCCGCCTGTCACTGACAGCTGTCTTGTTTACATACCTCGAAAGGTAGCGGATGATGTGTTCCGGTTTTCCGTTTCTGCCAGGGGCCTGTGAGTTAACTACCCAGGGGATTCGTGAAAGATTTTCCAAAAGCTTGTTCAGGCTGCCGATCTTTTCAGGAACTGTCAGAGATTGATTTCTGCTTTCCTTCCTTAGATAAAACAGCAATTTCTTTCTGAAATCGGCAGACAGTTTTCTGACAGGCAGAAAAAAGGAAGGATGAGAATTGTTCCAGTTTGTCCTGTCCGCACTCAGGCATCCGGCCGGAACAACTGCATGGATATGGGGATGATAATTAAGCCTCTGGTCCCAGGTGTGCAGCACTGAAAAGAACCCGGTATATCCGCTCAGCTCCCTGTTGTTGTTTCTTGTGTTTTCCTGCAGGCATCTGCCCGCCGCATTGAATAAAAGGGAATAGCAGATTTTTTTGTTGGCCAGGAATAACGGACGCAGCTGTTTTGGAATGGTAAAGGTCAAAAGGAAATAACCGACAGGAAGCAGTTCCGTTTCCCTTTTGGCAAGCCACTTAATCGTTCCCGCTGCATTGCACACTGGACAAAGCCGGTTTCTGCAGGACTTGTAAACCGGATGCACTGACTCACAATGATCGCAGCGCATATACAGGTTGGGAACCATTTCAGTTCTGCAGGCAAGAACTTTTCTGAATTCATTGCGTTCATAATCAGTAAGACCGGAAGCGGTTTCATAATTGCGTTGGATAATAGAGAATATTTTATTTTTCATACAAATCCGCCTTACTTCAGTGAATCCAGCGGACTTTTTACTTCATCAAGAAAGTTTGAAGTCAGGTGGGTATAGACAGCCGTTGTTTTCAGACTTTTGTGACCAAGTATGATCTGAATCTTTCTTAAATTGACTCCGCTTTCCAGAAGATGCGTGGCGAAAGAATGACGCAGAATATGCGGCGATACCGGCTTTCTTATTCCGGCACGCAAGCCCGCTTCCTGAATAAAGCGTTGGGTCTGGCGTCTTGAAAAAGGTTCATGAAGATTGTTCTTTTTGTAGAACAGATAGCTGACCGGACGGGGGAATGTATTTCTGAAATAATTTCTCAAGGTATCAAGAAGTTTCTTTGAAAGAATTGTCCGGCGGTCCTTGTTGCCTTTGGCATTCCTCACATCAATAACCATTTTGTCAGAATCAATATCCTTAATCTTGAGATTCAGACATTCGGAAAGTCTGAGTCCTGCACCGTACAGGACAGAGGCTATTGCATGATATTTGGGATTCTTTATTACTGAAAGGAAAGATGTGATTTCTGATCTGGATAGTACTGCCGGAAGCGTCTTGTGTTTCTTCTGAAACGGAATGTGTCTGATTGACCAGTCATTGCCGACCAGATGGTTAAAAAAAACCGTAATGCACAAACGGCCTGGTTGAAGCAGGACCATGAAACCTGTTTCTCCTGAACCAGAAAAACCTGGTATTTGTGAATATGCTCAGGCGTGACTGTATGAGGGGCCTTATTGAAATAAGCGGCAAAGTTTTTCAGATGATCGATGTAGATTTTAATCGTATTCCGACTGAAGCCCCGGACCTGCATCGCGGCCCTCATTTCTTCTCTTGTATATTTCTTCATAAAATATACCTCCCAAAAATAATTGTTATGTGTTAAATTATTATTGGCTGTT
>CAZKOK010000692.1:0-1791 GCA_964554355.1 uncultured Spirochaetia bacterium
TTTTGGACAGTAACAACAAAGCGCTTAAGCATTGCTTCCTCAGGCTTAAGTATGAAATCTGTTGGTTTTCCCGGTATCAGCTTGTCAATGGAATATTCAATTATTTCATATTTTATTGTAAATGAGATTTCACTGACCCGCCTTCCGTCAATTACAGGAGGATCGCTTAAGCGGTAGGCAACATCTATATAATAGTCACCGGTTAAAAGCGGCGGATCCGACAGACGGGTAATCAGCAGGGTTTCCCTCCCTGAATCGCTTTCGCTTACAGCATCAACATAATTATAATCATTTATTTCCTGGCCGAAAGATGCAAACAAATCCAGGTCTTCCATTGCATTTTCAAGTGAAATGCGGATGCCGTATGCATATTCAGGGACCCTTATCCGATAACTCTCGTAACTGCCCGTTTCCTGGCTGAATCTGACGATGCCGGAAATATTCTGGCCTTCCCTCAGAAAATTGCCTGTTCCTTTTTTATCAGAATCAGCGCAGACATAACTGCTGAATAACAGAAAAAAACCAGCTGAAATCAATATACTCCTGAATATCACAAATACTCCTGCCTGAAGACTACTCAATTACAGATGCATTTTTTGCCCTGTTATGATAGTATACACTATTGAACGCCTGAAATAAAGAAGCCCGGCTTTTTTGTAGCAAAGAATTCTTTTTATCTGGGGGATATTATGGGAAGAACCAGAGTCTGTGTTGTGAGCGGCGGAGCCTGGGGAACCGCAATTGCAAAAGTTATTGCCGAAAAGAAAATAAACGTCGACATATGGGAACCTCTTGCCGATGTTGTTGACGATATAAATAAAAATCACAAAAATGAACGTTTTCTTCCCGGATTCACCCTTCCCAGGAACATACATGCCACGGTGTCAATTCATGAGGCTGCCTACGACAAGGATTTTATAATAATATCTACACCATCACTCTATATGATGCCGGTAATCAGGTCATTAATTCAGGTCCCGGATATTCTTGAAGGCAAAACTCTTGTGGGAATCCTTACAAAAGGGTTCATAAATACTTCAGAAGGACCTGTACTGATTTCAAAAGCTGTCGAAAATTATCTGCCGGGATTTTACCGGAATAACATAGTATATATCTCCGGTCCAAGTCATGCAGAAGAAGTTGCGGGCGGTAAAATCACAGGCCTGATCAGCGCGTCCAGAAATGCAAAAAATTCAATTAAATTCAGGCAGCTTTTATCAAGCGACTCACTGCTTGTTTTTTCTTCTCTTGATATCATAGGTGTCCAGACCTGTGCTGCATTAAAAAATGTAATTGCCATCGCTTTCGGAATGCTGGATGCACTTTCTGAAATTACAGATAATATCGGCGACAATACGGAATCGCTTCTGCTTGCCGCGGGTCTTAATGAAATACAAAAAATCGGCCAGGCCATGGGAGCAACGCATCCTGAAACATTCACATCAATTGCCGGTGTCGGCGACCTGGATGTAACCTGCAGAAGCAAATATGGAAGGAACAGACGTTTCGGCCGCCAGATTATAATTGATAAAATACTTGATAATTTTAAAAGTATTGATGATCTTTTAAATAATCTGGACAAGGTCGGCTATCTGCCGGAGGGTGCAGCGGCATGTCTGTGGGTTCATGACCTTACCGAGAAGCTGAAAATAAAGGCTCCGATTTCGGAATTTGTTTATAAAGTGCTTAACAGATCCCATGAGCCATTTGCCGCTGTAAAAGACGTTATGAGGCTGATAACGAAAGGCCGTTTTTCCTGATCCGCTTCATATCATACTGGTATATCTGACG
>CAZKOK010000693.1:0-1733 GCA_964554355.1 uncultured Spirochaetia bacterium
CGTCAAGCTGCATATACTCACCGACCTGTTCCGAATATATGAGGCAGTCAGTTCTGAAATTCGGTGTTCTAAAGGGATTTCTTGCAGGGGGAATGAGGATCGGCCGGTGCATTGGAGGCTTTTATGCCGGCGGGGATGATCCTGTGGCTGAAGAATTCAATTTCAGAGAATTAAGAAGTAGATACTCTGAATTCAGAGTAAGAAGGAAAAAACGCAGTTAAAACCCGTATCCGCCTGATCTTAATGCTGACAGAAGAATGTCAAACCGCTTTATCATCAAATTAAGGTTTCTTTTATAGTTTTTCCTTTCCAGCTGTTTGGCTGATCTTTCAAGCCTGGCGGCGGCTTGAGCAAAGTGGTTTGCGAAAATATTCCCCGCTCCGCTTTTTATTGAGTGAGCGTTTCTGTGGATATACGCATCTTCCAGCGAATCAAGCTTTTCAGTCATTTCGAAGATAATCTGTTTTGTGCTTTCGACAAAACCTTTAACCAGTTCGATACAGGTTTCCCTGTCGTTATCCATTTCCTTTTCAAATGCTTCTTTATCAAAAATACTTGTTGAAAATTCGTTATGAAAATCTCCTGCTTTCGGCGGCTGACTTCCTGATTTCCTGCCTTTCCAGTATTTAACAGTTTCCAGCAGGGTGGTTTTTCTGAAAGGTTTGACAAGTATGTCATCAAATCCGGAATCAAGATATGATTTAATATCCCTGACGAAGGCGTTTGCAGTAATCCCTACAACCGGAATGTCTTTTCTCTTTTTCATTTTTCTTATTTGTCCCACTGTGTCTGTTCCATTCAGGATGGGCATCTGGATATCCATCAATATAATATCAAAATCATTATTTTCGAGAATTTCAAGGGCTTCTCTTCCGTTCGGCTTTTCAGAAACAATGCAGCCGGCATTTTCCAGATGATAGAGAGTGATTTTCCTGTTTACGGCATAATCCTCAACAACAAGGGCTTTTGTGCCTTTCAGATCAGGAAGCAGATCTCCCGATTCATGTCCGACAGGAATTTTCTCTATGGCGGCAGGGAGGTGAAGCGTAAAGAAAAACTCGGTCCCTTCACCGGATTTGCTTGAGACTTCCAGATTTCCATCCATCAATTCTATTAATTGGGATGAAATGGGAATTCCGAGCCCCGATCCTCCGTATTTTCTTGATATTCCGGAACTGGCCTGTGAGAACTTACGGAAGATCTTTTTGCTTTCTTCTGCCGACATGCCGATACCCGTATCCTTGATGGAGCAGAAAATCATATACTCGTTCAGGCCTTCCTGTGCATTCACAGCAATGTCTATCCTGCCTTTTTCTGTAAACTTTACGGCATTTGAAACAAGGTTAAGAAAAATCTGACTGACCCTGAGTTCATCACCGATAATAATAGCCGGAATGTCCGAAGTGAATTCAAAATTCAACTTAAGGCCTTTTTCCCTGATTTTTGTTTCAAAACTGGATATTGCATTTTCAATTGCCAGCTTAAGGTCAAAGACCTCATCTTCCAGTTCAAGTTCGCCTGCTTCTATCTTCGAAATGTCAAGGAGTCTGTTTAACAGCTCAATAAGCCGGTCTGATTCTCTTAATAGTATCTGGAAATTTTCATCCTTTCCTTTGGAATTGTACTTGTGCGACAATATTTCGGTAAGCCCGATCATGGCATTAAGAGGTGTGCGGATTTCATGTGAAATGTTGGCAAGAAAAGCGCTTTTTGCATCATTGGCCTCATTCGCT
>CAZKOK010000694.1:0-1722 GCA_964554355.1 uncultured Spirochaetia bacterium
TAGCCGACCGCGAGGTGGTTGAATACAGCAAAAAAAGCGAAAGCGGAAAAGAGAAAATGGTGATAAGCACCAGCCTGAAAGATTTCGTTGAAAAATACCAGGGAAAGACCGCCGGATACAGAAAAGACGAAAAGGTAAGCATCGGCGAAATGTCCATGGCTTCCATCATTACAGGTGCGGCCCCATTTTCGGCAGATACGCCGATGGGCCAGTATAACCTGTTTCACGAAGACGACCGCAAGAAATGGATTAACTCGGAACTTGTCCACCTGATTCCCGAAGCCGGGGTCGATGCCGTTGAAAACGAACTGAAGGCAATGAGAATATCTCCGACTGGACAGCAGGAACTGAGCAATAAAATGCAGCATGCATTCAGGAACTACAAAACCATTGCCGGATCAACCGGAATGAAACCCGGCGAACTCGCCGCCGTTGTGGCAGCCCTGACCTCGGGGACGCCCGAAGCGCAGAAATACCTGAACAAGTCGGTCTCCCTCGAGCAGGCGGCAGGAGAGGTTTACAGGCAGGCCATGAAATACAACCCGCATACCGTTAAAGTAGGCAGGGAAGACCTGGAGGACGAGAAGACCCTTATGGACGTACGCAAGAGGCTGGGTAAAAACGTATTTGTCAGCGAAGCAACCGTTACCGCCGCCGAGGCACTGGGAACCAAAGATACAAAGGAAATGGACAATCTCCTTTACAGCTTTGCAATGCCCGAGCAGCAGGCTGCAGAAGGACTGCCCGGGGTTACGCTGAAACAGATAAGCGAAATAAAAAGCCTGCTTAAACGATCGAGTATCCCGGCAACGTCCGGAAAAAGCTTTAAAAGCAGTTTCAGCAAAAATCTTAAAAGCTATTTTTCAGGACTTGGAAAAAACATCAAGTCGCCGTCATCAGCAGGGAGAAAACAGTCCCTTGCTTCAGTGATAAAAAATACAATAACCGGTGCAGGCGGAAACTTTTTCAATACCGGAAAAGCACCTGCGACGCCCGCCGGCCAGCAGAGCATCGCAAAGACAAACAGACCGGCGCATCCTTCAAATCCCGAACTTGTAAAATCGCTTAAAAACCTGGGTCTGAGCGGCTCTGAAGGCGCCATCATAAGTCAGGCGATGCGCCAGAGCACCCCGAAGACAAACACTCTCGAAATAACCCCGCAGAAAACCGAAGTGGAGGAAACAAGGAAGAAAGTACTCGAGACCCCGCGCCCGGCATCAACGGGAAGCGATTTTACCACACTTGCCTACGCCGTAACCACGGGAGCGGGAGGAACGCACATAAACACGTTTACGGCAGACCTGTCAACCGGTACCCCAGGCGCAGGAAGGCCGGTATCGGCAGCAGCGGGATACCCGGCGTCAGGAATAGCCGGATTACGGGCAGCCGCAGCAGGAATGGCCGGAACAGGAAATGCATCGGCCGTAAGCACGCCGTACTCCGGCCCGCTGCCGGTACCGTTTCCGAATACTGCACAGGCTTCCCAGGCACAAAACCCTTATCAGACACAATCGCTTGACTTTGCCTCCTCATCTAAATACCTGGGAAATCCGACTGCAGCACAGGTTCCGATTGGAACGGGAGACGAAGCAGGAACATCCGAAGGAGCAGTATCAGGCCCCGGCATGGCACCAGTCTTTCCTGCACCGACATTTCCGCAGCGCCCACCGATGCCGCAGAACGCCGAGGAAGCAAGGATGGCCAGGATTAATGCGAACTACG
>CAZKOK010000695.1:0-1714 GCA_964554355.1 uncultured Spirochaetia bacterium
TTTCGCCGTCAATTACGTAATTCGGCTGTTTCTGCACAAGAACGCTGAAATTAATCACCGGAAGAACAACAACTTCAAGATCCTTGCTGGCCAGAATATTGCCCGAATCAGAATCGATTATATTGAAGCTGACAGTTTTGCTTCCTGACTCAGTATTTTCCGGGATGAAAATATTGATTATTTTCAGCGTTTTCCCATTGGGAGCGATAACAGTGGGAAAATCCTTTACCAGCACTTTCCAGCCTGGCGGCATCGACATATTTGTCTTTACTGTAATTTCCTTTTCGCTGTTATTTGTTATTTCAAAGACCGATGAAATGTTGCTCCTGGGTTCCGCCCTGACATTCTGCTCAGATAGAAGATTTACCGATATAGAGGAGTTCTGCGAATATAAAGCATTGCTTAAAATAATGAAAACGATAATGCCCAGCTTCTGCTTCATAATCCTATTTCAACTCAAGATTGTAGTTTATTCCGAATACATTGTCATTACCGCAGTCCAGTACAACAAGCGCCATGTAATCCGCTTTCGGGACTTCGCTGAGATCAGCTGAAAAGCGGATTGATGAATCAGGGAAAACAGCAAGCCGTTCTCCATTATATTTGCCGATATAATTTCCGCCGGTGTCGTACAATTCGACCCAGAAATCAAGTCGAAAAAGCCTTGTCCCGGTATTTTTTATATCCAGGGAAAGTGTGACGATATCGTCTTCATCGTTTAGCCCTGCCTTTATGATTTCAGGGCTTATAGTGCCGCTTTCATTTATATGGGATATAATGCGTACGCCGTACCTGAGGATAGTACTTACTCCGATAGTAACTTCTTCGGGATCGAAAAAAGAAGATTCAGGCGATTCCTTGGGAATCGCTTCAATCATCATCATACTCCAGTATGTTCCTGTCATCGTGTTGTCCCCGGGAATATCTACAGTAAAGTATACAGTATAATCTTCATGCGCAGGGATAAAAAATCTCATTGGGGAAACCGTTATCCATGAAGCATTTGAGCGGGCAGTCGTACCTGGATCCATATAGTATTTTTTTCCGCCTGCTTCTGTACTGTAATCGGTCAGATAAAGCTTAACCTCTTCCGGTTCGTCCCCGTTATTTGATATTATTATCGTACCATCATATGACTCCCCGGGACCTGCTGAGACTTCATGTGTCAGCGAACCATCGATAAAAATGCCGGCAAAACTGCTTACGCTGCATGTGTATATTAGAAAAATTATAATAAGGAATTTCTTTGCATTCATAACGGATAATAACTCCTTCAAAATACTTAATAACCATCAGTTACAGTGACGGTTATTTCAACAACATAGGTGCCTGTATTGGCTCCCCTGTTAATTATATTCCTTCTCAGCCTATATTGCAAAGGGATATCGGCCGGATCGCCAGAACCTGTGAAAAGGGTCTGACTGGTCTCGGATAAAGTGATCCATGATGTACCGCCGGATACGGAACCTCCGGTACCTGTGCCGGTCCTTCTTACCTGGAGTCTTAGTGCGCTGTCCCACTGGGAAGTGTCTGTGAATGCAAAATCAACCTGCCAGGTTCCCGAGGAATTATTGATTGTCAGTCGTTTCTGATCGGACGCGCTTAATAAGTTTGCCGTATCAGTTCCGGCTCCGCCCTGAAGCGAATCATCATCTATTGTTTCTTCCCAATCTGCATTCGGTCTGAGTCTGATGCTGAATTTGCCTCCGGAAAA
>CAZKOK010000696.1:0-1712 GCA_964554355.1 uncultured Spirochaetia bacterium
CGACAGTTTCCGGCGAATCCATCGTACTAAGGATACTCGACAAGAACCGCACGGTTGATTCGCTCGAATCGCTCGGAATCATCGGAAAAGACCTTGAAGACTTCAAAAAACTCTATTCACATCCCTACGGCCTTCTATTAATAACTGGCCCGACCGGAAGCGGAAAGACAACGACCCTCAATTCAATAATCCATGAACTGAATAAAAAGGAATTCAAAACGATAACAATAGAAGACCCGGTCGAATACCGGATTTCCGGCGTCGACCAGATACAGACAAACGAGGTGATCGGCCTTACCTTCGAATCGATTCTGCGGCGCGTTCTGCGTCAGGACCCCGATATCATAATGGTCGGGGAAATCAGGGACCTGCCTACGGCAGAGCTTGCAATACGCGCGGCCCTGACCGGGCATCTGGTGCTTTCAACGCTGCATACGAACGATTCGGTTTCCGCCATTCAGAGGCTGACCAGCATGGGGCTGCCTTCCTATCTTGCAGCAGCTGTCCTGAGGGGCGCTGCGGCCCAGAGGCTGGTCAGGACAATCTGCCCGGACTGCAGGGCGGAAAAAAAACCCGGCAGCGTTGATACAGCGGTAATGGAAAAACTCGGCTACAAGGGCAAAATCTGGCAGGGCAAAGGATGCAGAAAGTGTTCGGATACCGGATATTCGGGCCGTACAGCTGTTTTCGAATGGTTCCACATGCATCCTGAACTGGAAAAATTGATTATCAATGAAGATACTGCTGATAAAATCAGGCAGTTTGTTTTTTCGAATAAATTCCATTCGCTTCAGTCCGACCTTTCAGCAAAAATAAAGGACGGCGTTACCACAATAGAAGAAGCTTTGAAGGTGATTTCATTTTATGGCTGAATTCCGCTGCAGATGCATGGACCAGGATGGGAAAGTCTCGGTAATAATTGTCTCGGCATCGGGTGAAAACGATGCATATAAATCATGCACCGCAAGAAAACTCGAACCTGTCGAAATTCATGAAATAAAAAACAGAAAAGCCGTCCGGAAATTCTCTTCAAAAACCATATTCGATTTCACCGAAATGATGTCAATAATGCTGAATGCCGGGCTTACAATCAGGGACGCAATCGATATTTCAGTCACTACCGACAGTAAAAGCGACCAGCTTCTTTCGCTCATGGAGCATATCCGCGGAAAAATGACGGGCGGGCGTTCCTTTCCGGATATCCTTGCGGAAATCGGACTTCCCTTTACGCCTTTTTACATCGGCATGATCCGCATAGGCGAAAAACTCGGCCGTCTCGGTGAAATTTTCTCAAGGCTTTCCGTTTACATGCGCGACCGGAAAAAACTCAGGGACAAGATAATAAACGCGCTCATCTATCCTTCCATTGTCCTGGGCATGCTGATTATCGGGGTCTTTTTTCTGGTCTTTTTCCTGTTCCCGCAGTACAACGAGACTTTCGGGTCTCTTATGAGCGACGGCGGGCTTGAATCGACAATGAACAGCGCCCGGAGCGCCATGGCGGGAATTGCCTCTGTTCTGGGAGTATTGATCCTTTTCGTTGTTTTCTATTTTATACGGGGAAAAAAGATACACCCGCTTAAAAATTTCATGCAGAAGATTATGTACCGGACACCGATCGTGGGGACCATTTTCAAACTGAGGGAACTGATGAGTTTCACATTTTCCATGGAAACCCTTACCGAAAGCGGCTACACCATAGAAGCGGCGCT
>CAZKOK010000697.1:0-1695 GCA_964554355.1 uncultured Spirochaetia bacterium
TCTGTCCCCAATTTATAATTCATAATTTTATTCAGCAGTTTTTCAATACCTTGCGCAGTACCATTATGCCTTCTTTAATCTTCCCATTTTCCAGACAGCCATAGCCCAGAATAACCGTATCGGAATATTCACCTTTTTTCAGTGTATGCATCTCAACCGGATAGACCTTTGCACCATTATTTTCCAGTTCCGTTAAAAGGTGTTTATCAAAATTCATTCCAGGGAATCTGGCACACAGATGAATCCCCGTCTTTCCGCCGATGATTTCAGCTTTTGTGCCGAAACTGTTTTTCAGTTCATTTTCAATCAGTGGTGTTCTTTCCCTGTATATCTTGCGCATTTTTTTGATGTGCCTTGTATAATGTCCGCGTTTTATGAATTCCGCGAGAACAAGCTGGTTCGGTATCGGACTGTGCAGGTCTGTAAACCATTTAAGCTGGCGGCCGCGGTTGACCAGTTTATGCGGAAGTACAAGATATCCGATTCTGAATGCAGGACACAATGTTTTTGAGAAAGTCCCGATGTAAATCACTTTTTCAGGGTCGAGTCCCTGTATGCAGGATACAGGAGGACCGTCAAATCTGAACTCGCTGTCATAGTCATCTTCCACCAGGTAGATCCCGGTCTTCCTTACATATTCCAGAAGCGCCGTTCTTTTCTGAACAGTCATCGTTATTCCAAGCGGAAACTGATGCGACGGCGTGGTGTAAATGAAGGAACCTCCATTTATTCGGGAAGGAACGGCAATTCCGTCATCTTCAACCCTGATTCCTTTAACAGTACCGTTATTGTTTCTGATTATTTCCTGTATATCCATCGTAATAGGATCTTCAATAAAAACAATATGCCTGATTCTGTCTATCAATAGCCTTGAAACAATACTGATAGCCTGAGTCGTTCCCGATGTTATTACTATCTGCCCGGGGCTGCAGTCACCTCCCCTTCGTGAGTTGATATAGGATGCTGTTTCCTCCCTTAACCTGAGCGAGCCTTCCGGCTGATGGTATGACAGCGGATCAAACAGGCTGCTTGAATATATCTCTTTTGTTATCTGAAGCCAGATATGCCTTGGGAAATATTTCATATCAGGAAGACCCGATCGGAAATCGGTTATGTCTGTCCTTACATCTTCAAATACCACTTTATCAAATTCAATCTGTTCGGTATGATGATTCTTCTGAATACGGATTCCTTCCGCTACAAAGGTACCTGATCCTTTATGCGCTTCGAGAAATCCTTCAGCCGTAAGCTGATCAAGTGCTTCCATTACAACATTTCGCGACAGCGAAAGCATATCCGCCATGGCCCGTGAAGACGGAAGCCTTTCTCCCGCTTTCATGGTACCGTTTAAAATCAGATGACTGATCTGTTCAAAGAGCTGTCGGGAAAGGGCTGTTTTTTTATCCCTTTCAACTGTAATCTGGCACAGTTTATCATTCATATAATTGGTACCTTGAAATCAGGAATTAGTGACACTTTTAAAGTACCACTCTTTTTTTTAGCATAAATATCATGAAAATACAAGAAGCAGATATAAATAAAAAACTGAATAAAGCAGGAATGTTCGAAATGTCTGCTGCGATGGTGCTTGGCGGGACATCCATTGTTCCCGCCAAAATACTGGCCGGGAATATTCCTGTATTCACCATCCATTTTTTATCACTCGCTGCAGCTCTTCTTTTTCTGCTTCCTTTT
>CAZKOK010000698.1:0-1692 GCA_964554355.1 uncultured Spirochaetia bacterium
TGCATCAGTGTGTATGCTGCCTCGGTACGAAAACTGAATCCTGCAAGCACAAATGCCGCATCAAATCCGAATACATGGATCCTCGGATATTCAAGTTCAAAACCTTCCAGCTGATCGAGAGATACAATTGAAGACAGATCGGGCAGTACCGGCCTCTTTTCCATACCCCAGAAATATTCCAGTCCGTAATCAAATCCCACGGCGGTACCGGTATAGCGTACTCCGGTCTGGGTATCATTCAGGCTGCAGCGGAAATCCTGATCAAAAAGCATATCCAGCCGGCCCTGTATCTGTTCCCCGGCCTGTGCCGCGGCCAGGTCTGCTACATCCTGGGAAGTCGAGGCGGCAGCAGCTGCCGCTGCAGCCAATTCCGTATTACCGCCGGTGGCAGCCAGAACCTGATTGTAGACAGCTGTATAAATGCCACCGGAAATTACAGCATAAGTGGAAGAATAAAGACCATTGTTGCCGCCGGGACCATAATAAAGAAGATCGCGGGCAGCTGACATGGTTGAGGAAATTTCATCCGGTACCCAGTCTCCCGTCAAAGGGATCCTGTCGCTGGTCCGGAAAGGAAGCCAGGCAAATTCAAGAAGGCCGTCCCTGCCCAGCGGAAAATCGATCTTGAACATTATTGAGGCGATTTTGCTGTCCAGTCCGATGGTATTGATAAAATCCGAATAATCGATGGCATTAAGCAGATCAAGCACATGCAGGCTGTCCCCCTTGCCCCAGGTTGTTTTGACATATCCGGCCTGAATATTCATGAAGCCGAGATATACCTTGATCCAGACTTCATCCAGAACGTCAGCCGGAGTATCGCTGAGATTTTCACTGTTTATTTCAAACTTGCCGTAAAAATCGGCATCATTTCCCCGATAGCTGACACTCAGATCGCAGGAAGGGATTCCGGAAAGAAAGACGGAATCGAGAGCCCCCGCATCAACCCCCTGTTTGATAAAAAATCTTGTGCCGGCTTCAGCAGTTCCGGACAGTTCAATTGCGGCTGCCGTATTTTCTTCAGAACCGGCCTGGCTTTCTGCTGCTCCCGGGAAATCGTCAAACGAACCAAACCCTTCGCTGAAATCACCTTCAATTATACTATCATTGTCATCTCCATCATCCTGGGCACCGGCTGCAAGCAGTACAGATAAAGACAATATCATCAGGAACAGCAGTTTTTTCATTAAAGCCTCCCCGTATCAAGAAAGCTTTTGCTGAATATTTTCTGATCGATTTCAAGGTCAAAAACAAGTTTTTTGATTTCCAGCAGGGTCTGATGCCCGGTCTGGTGGTTGATCATTCTGTTTTTGATGATGGTCCAGTAGCCCTGCACCCGGGCGATCTGTTCTGCCGTATCCGTCTTGAACAGCGCTCCCGATTTGTCGTAGATATCGATCTTTACGGAAATAAGCGTAGCCTTGTCTACCCAGATTACGGTTTTTGAATAATCGGAGTCTGTCCCTGTTTTCGGCACGGCCTCGATAACCCAGCATGAATAGTCGGAATATTTTTCATCACTGTTGATCATTGTGTAGTCATAATTGTCAATGTCCCGTTTGTCCATATCGTCATAGGAGAAGTCAGTGCCCATGAACGAACTTCCGCCCTCACTGGCTGCAATGCGCCGGCTTTTTCTGAGCGCGGGAAGATAGATCCATTTGTCATCAGCCTTGTCAGTATACTCGATCG
>CAZKOK010000699.1:0-1683 GCA_964554355.1 uncultured Spirochaetia bacterium
GCAAGGTCCCCGAGGGGGGAGTATGGGCAATAGCTGCAAATGATAAGCATGCGGATATCATCAGGCATTTTTCGGGGCAGCTGGGGGCGGCAGAAAAGCCGCAGATCATGGTCTGCAGCATGAATACTCTTTTAAGTGATCTTTCCGGGGTCCTTCCCCCGGATATTGATTTCGATCTTGTCTCGGGGAGGGACATCTTCCGCCCGGAACAGGACCCTGTAAAAACCGTTAAGCTTGTGTCCGGACTGTTATCGGAAAAAGGAACCATTCTTTTTTCACAGAAGGTAATCAGCGGATCAAGCCGGCTTACTGATTTCATTTCGACAGGCGATTCCGGTCTTGATAAAAAACTCAAAGAAGCAGAAAAAAATGTATTTGAAAAATCTGAAATTCCTGAAGATACTGAAATCAGGGATATAATTGATAAGGAAGGGTTTAATGCCGGGATATCCGAAATAATCCAGTTTACCGAAGCCAGAATTTTCAGAAAAAAGGACCTGGAAAACTGGTTTGATGAAAACAGTAATTCCGGCTGGAATTACGGAAAGGCTTTACTGGAACTCTGTGACGATAAAACCCTTGCAGATATTAAAAAACTTTTAATGAAAACAGAAGGCATTACAGCTTTATGGAAAACTTCCGTTTTTATTTACCGAGGTTCAAGATGAAAAGATTATGGCTGACTGTTTTTCTGCTGGTTTCAGCAGCTTCAGCATTGCTAAACGCGCAGGAAATGGAAATATCCACGGAAAAACAGAAAAATCTCGGCTATGTTTCTACGGCTGTCCTGAAATTCAGTCCGGAATACATGGATACAGTCAGACGGATACTCTGTGATCTTGACAATTACAACGACTGGGCTCTTACAGGCCTGAACGGAAAAGATGAAGTTTCAAAGGATTTTATAGGCATTCTTGACGCTCTGAATTACAACAGCTTGGTCAGCGTCATGGATATGAAATATTCCGTCAATCTGCCCTGGCCTTTCCGAAGCACAGGAAAGTCGTTATTCATGAAGCCGGCTGTCTCAGGCAATGAGTATATTACTTCCGTAGAATTCGTATTCGAAGAAAACTCAGGAGCAATTAAAAGCGGAACAGTGATCTTTTCGGTCAGAAAATCCGATGAGGATACAGCCCTGCTGGAAGTCTGGGGGGCTATCAAGCTGGCATGGTATTTTGATATATTCGTTACTGAAAAGACGTATAAAAAATCAGTTGAAGTCAAAGTGCTGCAGATCGCCAAAAACCTTATCAATTACGGGCAGGACCAGTACGCGGAGGCCCTGCTTCAGGTTGACAAATCCTGAAAAAAAAGGCATGTTTACTTCTGCATTCATGGTGGGTATAGTTCAATTGGCAGAGCACCAGATTGTGGTTCTGGTTGTTGCGGGTTCAAGTCCCGTTACCCACCCTTTGTAGTTTGCGCCCGTAGCTCAGCTGGATAGAGCGTCGGACTTCGAATCCGCAGGCCGCAGGTTCGAATCCTGCCGGGCGTAAAAAAGCGAAAGCTTTTTCAGGGACCAGGCTGGATTCGAACCCCTGGGCGCCAATTCTGCGAAGCTGAATTGGGAGTCCGGAGTTGTTCGAAGAACAACGGAGGATCAGAATCCTGCCGGGCGTACTGTATGGGCCGTTAGCTCAGCTGGTAGAGCAGCAGACTCTTAATCTGCGGGTCGAAGGT
>CAZKOK010000700.1:0-1672 GCA_964554355.1 uncultured Spirochaetia bacterium
AATCTGCGCGGGATTATTATTCCTGTAATAAATATTCATAAGCGTTTTCATTTGAAAAAAGCGACACTGTCTGAAGAAGATGAGCAGCTAAGCGGTTTTATTGTAATTGATATAAACGGAATGAAGCTTGCTGTAATTATAGACAAGGTGTCCCGGGTTGTGGCAATTGATACTGCAAAAATACAGCCCCCTCCTCAAATGATTTCCGGAATCGGCGCAGAATATATCCAGGGAGTCTATAATAAAGAAGACGGATATCTTATAATACTCGATATCAACAGGTTATTTGATCCGAAAGAATTAAAACAGTTAGGAGATATCAGTAAATAACAATTATGTCAATTCCACTATTTTTACCCTCAATAAAAAGAAAGGATATGGATATTGTCCTTTCCACTCTTGTAAGCGATGCTGTAGGGCCCGGACCGATTCACAAGCAGTTCATTCAGCGTGCCTGTGAATTTACAGGAATGTCGGCAGGTCTCGCGTTCAAGGAATACCGGAGAACGATTGAAATGGCTGTCAATGCCATGTCATTTCCCGAAAACGGAAATGTTGTCATTTCACCGCTGGCCCCCCAGGTCTATGTTGATGTGCTGCATGAATACGGGCTGAATCCGGTATTTGCAGATATCGAGGAATCCACGGCGGCTTTTTCCATCGAATCATTGTCGCAGGTAATGGGAAAAGGGGCCTGTGCAGTTGTGGTGTACCATAGTCAGGGGATAATGCCGGATATGCAGAAAATCAGGGATTTCGATGTACCGATTATTGAAGATGCAAGTCAGGCCCTGGGTGCATATACTGAAGCCGGAAAGGCAGGATCATTCGGCGACTGCGTTATTATAAATCTTGATCCGCAGAATATTGTTACTGCAGCAGGAGGAGCTCTTCTGCTTTCCAGAGGCAGAAAACTGATCAATGCTGTAAATGAAGAAATATCCGGCAATGAACAGATATACCTTCTGCCTGATATGAACTGCGCCCTCGGGTTTCAGCAGTTTCATCAGATTGAACATTTTATTGAGAAAAGACGCGAACTTGCCGCCCTGTTTGAAAAGGCGGTGCTGAAAAACAGGCACCACATGCTTCACCAGATGATTGAAGGTGAGCCGTCCTCATTTACCTGTACTGTTGTAATAAACGGCAGTGTCAGCGATGTTATAAGTTATTCCACTAAAAACGGCGTTGAAACCGATCATGCTTTCAGGGATGCTGCACTCCGGTTTGCCGAAAATGCCGATGCGGATGTGCCTGCAGCCAGGAAACTTCTCTTGCGGTGTTTGCAGTTTCCGTTGTATCCTATGTTAAGTAAGGACAACACTTCACAGATTTTAAAAGTGCTGTCAACAATTCCGTAGTTATATATATTAAATACAGCCGGACTGATCCCGGCTGGCGGGATTATTTTATTAATCGGATATTATTTATTAACCGGAATAATTTATGGATCAAAAAAAAGCTCTGATTGTAGCAAACCTGACAAAAAAAGATGCAGCAAAGCTTGTAGAGGAAATAGAACTCAGGACTTCTGCAGCCGGATATCAGGTGGAAAAAATCTGCTTCAAAGGCCCTCCCGGTGTTTCAGAGGTAAAAAATATCGATCTCGCATTTTCCCTCGGCGGTGATGGGACCGTTCTGTATACAACCGGAATAGTCCCGGATAAAACGC
>CAZKOK010000701.1:0-1643 GCA_964554355.1 uncultured Spirochaetia bacterium
ATTGCTGTTTCGGGGATTGTTCTGATTCTTGCGGCTGCAGCTGCTCTGGTGATAATTTTTATTTTCCCCGGCAGGACCGGAGTTGTAAATAACACGCCTGAAAAATCCGTTATAAATTATCAGTATTCAAGCCTTGATGCTGAACTGGAACGCGGATTGACGCTTTCCGGTGAATTCTCTGACAGCAACAGAATTACGGCACCTTATATAATCAATGGGTTTTTAAGCAGCGACGGCAGTGTTGTGCTGCTTGGATTGGAAGACCGGGACGGACTTAATATTTCCAATGATGAAAAGGCAGAAGGCCCGGGATTTTATTTTGTTATGCGGCTTGATGACGGGTGTAAAAACAGCTGGAAAAACGGAATTCCGGGGGATGCGGAAAGTCTGCAGTCCGATAAAATTGTCTATACAGACATTATGCCGACCTGTATTGCAGAAGATGGTTCAGGGAACGTTTATGTCCTGGCAGGCTGTGTGAAAAAGGATTATGCAAAGGAAGTCAGGTATCGGAATACCGGCATGGTTCTTCTTTTTAAATACAATGTGAACGGAAGGCTCCTCTGGATCAGGAATGCCGGGAATGCTGATGTAGGGCGTCCGAGACCTTTCGGCATGATCGTCGCCGGTGACAGACTGGTTTTATGTTATAACAACGGCTCAAGCAATGCAAAAGAATTTCTTCATATTGCAGTCGTGGGATTTAACGGAGAAATGCTTATGCACAAAGCCCTGCGTGTCGGATCCGGAGCAAACAGCCTGTATTTTGATATAGGGTCAATGATAAGCTGCAGTGATGGAAACATTTTGCTGTCTGGTATGGTAGCCAGCAATGGAACAGATAAACTGTTTTTCTGTAAAATCGACAGGGACGGGCAGCTTATTTAGGATTTTCACAGCACTTACCTGGAAAGTAATCTGAACGCAACAGCAGCTGTTGAAATCGGGGATGGCCGTTTTCTGCTGGCCGGCGCCACCGATCTGGGTCATTATCTTGGAAGAAGAAGCTTTTTTATTATTCTGGTTGATAATGACGGAGAAATCAGCAAAAAATGGTTTCTGCAGCTGAAAGATGCCGTTGCCAGTGAAATATTGTCAGTAATAAAGGCTTCCGGGGATGCATATTATTTATTCTGCAGTGTTTATCCTGAAAAAGATAATATCCCGGGATATGGTTATGAATCCGGGGAGTTCCGCAGAAGTTTCATTCTTAAGCTGGATATTTCAAACGGAAATGCGGAGACCTGCAAATTAACCGGTGATTCCGAAGACCGTGTAAAATTCATGGAATATAATGATGGAAGATTTTATGCCGGTATCAACTATTACCGGGAACCGGAATATAACCCCTGGCTTCATGAATTTTACAATCCGATCCAGTATGCTGCATTTCTTTTGTCTTTCGATGATCCTGAAAAGACAGCTTTTCAGGTTGATTTTGAAAGCAGGGAATTTGCAGAAAAGAATCAGTTATTCTGGAAGGATAAAGAATCTGCCTATATCCGTGATGCTGATACGGGCATTGAAGAAGGAAAAAAAATTGAACTGAAAGAAATTCCTGATTCAATGATAAAAATATACCCTGTAATGCCGTGGGAAGAAAATTTTGAAGGAACGGAATGGCTTAAGACCCATTCGCTTAT
>CAZKOK010000702.1:0-1641 GCA_964554355.1 uncultured Spirochaetia bacterium
GCTTTTTTTGCACGGATTCCTGTCTTGCGGTTTTTTCTCCTGGATTTTGCTTTTATTCTTTTGATATCAAGAAGTTTTACATATCTGTACCATGTCGAAACGCATGCAGAAAGAATATTGTGTTTTAAAGCATAACTGGCGAGTGAACGGATGGACCAGCCGGTATACTTTTTGTCAGAAAGCATGTATTTCATTTTATGCACTTCGTTTTTCGTAAGCTGGTTCGGCCATACCCTGACGCATTTGGAAAATGCTGAATCGGTGCATTTATGCCTGATCGAATTTTTCCAGTTGTGGAAGGTTTTTACGGATATGGAGAAAAAGCGGGCGGCGCGGGAGAGGTTGAGAGACTCTTTAACTTTAATAATTGAATTTATAATTAGTTCTCTGGATTTACCAAACATCTTTTTCGGAAATTTCAGCAGTTTTATTTTTGTATCACGAAGGAATAATGCGGCTTTGAAGAGTTTTACGGCTTTTGTGTTTTTCAGGAACTCTTTTGCGATTCTTATCTTTTCTTCAAGCCGGGTTTTTGAGTCGAGACCGATAATTGATGCGAAATTGTTATTTCGAAAACGATACAATGTCGACTTTGGTATTGATTCCAGTATTTCAGCGGATGCTAAATCAAACGAAACCGCTATTTTCAGATCGGTGTGATAAGTGTTGTAGGACATTGAATAAAACCTTTTTTAATATATTCTTTTTATTTGGAAAAAGTTATTTATCGAGGAGTCGTTTTATATCCTCAACAGAAAGCCCGGTGAGTTCGGCTATCTTTTCAGCGGAATATCCAAGTTTATTCATATTCAGGACCACTTTTTTTTCGCCTTTCTCGATACCCTTCTCGATACCCTGTTCAATGAGTTTTTCATTATATGCTTTCATTTTCGTGGCAAGCATGGACTTGACCTCCATAACATCTTCTATTTTTAAAGATATCGTATCTTTCTCCGGAAGTCCAGACATCGAAGACAGATAATTATTAAACCAGTTTGCAAATTCCGTGAGTACGTTAGGCTGTTCCTCGCTGATTATTTCTATGATTTTATCAAGTTCGGACTGAATTTCTTCAGGACTGGAATTTTCGATATAAAATAAAGCTGATACAGCGTTTTTTATCTTTACCAGGCTCTGTTTGGAAATCTCATTTTCCAGTACCGGATAATAGGAAAAGCAGGGAATATATTTTTCAGGTAACGTTTTTTCAATCATGTTTCGTATTTCTGTATCGGCAGTCCATTTGGGATCACCTGAATAGAGAAGCACTGGAAATACGGCAGGAAGTTTGCCGGAATCAGTCTTTCCATGAAAAGACTCATACAGTTCGGTGATATATCTTAAAAACCTTACAGGCATCATTTTGTCAACAGTGGACTGGAATTCTATCAAAAGAAAAATGTATACAGGAGCGTTTCTGAAATTTACCGAATAAATAAGATCAGCTTCTTTTTCCTGAAATTCCCTGGATACAAATGATTTATCCAGCCGTTTCAGGGTATTGAAATCAAGGCCTTTTATGAACTTTTCGTGAACGAAAGATTCAAGAAGTTTCTGAAGAAAATAAGGATTAGAAAATATTCTTTTATATCTTTTGTCATGATCGAAAGCCATTGATAGATAATAGCATTTGGATAGATG
>CAZKOK010000703.1:0-1640 GCA_964554355.1 uncultured Spirochaetia bacterium
TATCCGGGATTATAGTTCAGGATCCCTTTTGATGCATGCTTGATTATCTTTCCAATATTAGCTCCGATTCTTATCAGGAGAAACTCAAGCGCCGCCTTTTCTTTTCCTCGAAGATGATGTTGTCTCCATCCCAGATTTTTCTGATCATGCCCATGTAAAGGTTCAATTATTCCTTGCCGTTTTGAATAAATCATACGGCCTCTGTCTGTTTCAAGTTTCATCCGCATTTCTGTCCTGTATTTGATTTTGCCTGATCAACCAGGGGTAAAAGATGGTCACCATGATCATTTTTGTCTGTTGTTGTGGAAACGGCAACAGTAACACCATATTTCCCGTCAGCCGCGCTTTGATGATTATAGCTGGGGATTTTTTCCCGTCTTTATGACTCATCACCTTCGCTTCACTGTCAGTCAGGTTGATATTTCCCGATTCATCCATGTCCGCAATTATTTCTTTAAAGGCTGCCAGTTTTTGTTCTCTTTTCCTGAGTGCCATGAGCGCTTTGTTCCGGTGTTGCCCGGTGAAATCCTCATTTAATTCTTTTGAAAGCAGTTTCTCTATCCCCTCCCTCACTCTTTTGACGGTTTTTGTATACCGTTCCTTATTTTTACTCATTCGATAACTGGCATTGGCCTGTATCTTTTGACCATCTATGGCCAGATATTGAAAATCCACAAGCCCAAGTTCCACACATAATACTACTATTTGGGTAAAAAGACGCGGTAACTGGTTTTTTACCCGAAGACGAAACCGATTGATTGTCCGAAAATCGGGTATTTGATCTCCTGACAGGTATATGTAATCGGCTCGGTATTTAAGATTATCCCACATCTTCCGACAACTCATCAGGCCGTTCCTGTAGCTGGAGAAAAGTACCTTCAGCAGCATTTTGGGGTGAAAGCCAGGACATCCTTCATCGGAATACTCATCATAAAGTTCTGTTAAATCCAGATTTTCTACGACGATATCTATAATCCGTGCAGGATGATCTTCTTCGAGTAAATTCGAAGGCACCAGAGTCCGAAATATTCCTTGTTTCTGATTGTATTCTTAAAATCTGTTCATTATCCCCTCCCCGGGTTCGTTACCATTATACCATAGAATCAATCAGTTTTGGGACAGCCTGAATTGCTGATAGCAATTACGGCCTCCTCCGTTTTTCCTGGAAAAAGCTTCTTTGGTGAGAACATAAAAGAATATTTTTTCATTTTTTTTTGCTTTTTTTTTAATTTGTGGTATTATTGGTAAAAATACATTATCAGACCACTGGTAAATTTTTTTTAAACAGTGTATTTTACTCAAAAAACAAGGAGAAATTAATGAAAAAAAGACTCAATCTGTTGGCAGCATTCGTCTGCAGTGCTCTTTTTTTAATGTTGATGATTGCTTGCCCGCCTCCTTCACCGGACCCGGACCCGAACCCGGAACCGGAACCGGTCAATTACGACCTTACCATAAATATCAATGGTAATGGCTCCGTAAATTACGCATCCGGGCAATACGAGGAAGGATCTGTTCTTTCAATTACAGCTACGCCTGATGCGGAAAACAGTTTTAACGGATGGACGGGTGACATTGTCAGCGCTGATGCAACCATAGAGGTTACAATCAATTCCGACATGGTTCTTACGGCAAATTTT
>CAZKOK010000704.1:0-1634 GCA_964554355.1 uncultured Spirochaetia bacterium
TGCCTCTGTGAAAAACAAAATATGAAAGAGGGTTAATCCTGCAGCATTTCCTTCCGCTTGGAATTAATGAAACGCCCGAAATCATTGATATTCTTCACAACAATGCTGTCGTTGAATATTTCAACGCGCCGCTGGGATGCGAAATGGTTAATTACGCGGCGGCATTCATCAGGAGACATCCCGGCCCAGTGGGCTATGTCGTCTACCGTGGTATTGAATGTTCTTTCATCGAGGTTCTTGTCAGCGGAAGGCTGCGTTTCATTGAGCATCAGGAATACATCTGCAACCTTCGACTGCGAATCCGGCAGAGTAAGAATCATGAACCTTCTTTTCTGGTCGTATATTCTTTTTGCGAACAGCTTAAGCAGCTTAAGCGCAATCTGGGGATTTCCTTTCATCAGGATTTCAAAATTTGTCTGGTTGAATTCAAGCATTTTAACATTATCAAGTGCAATGGCCGATGCCGATCTGGGGGCTTCCTCAAGAATGGCCATCTCGCCGAAAATTTCGCCCGGGTGGAGAATATCAAGGATCTTTTCGATATCATCCATTACCTTGACGATCTGGACCCTTCCGGACTGTATCAGATAGAAAGTGTCGCCGGGTTCAAATTCAGAGAATATAATTTCACCTTTCTTGTAATTGACTGCAAAACGATTGAAAACAGAAAGATCAAGCGCCATATTATTTGCCCTCCAGTTTCTGTAAGGCCCTTTTGGCTTTACGATGCACCGAAGAATCATCAGTACTCATTGACATTATTTTTTTATAAAAACCTTTGGCTTTTTCTATATCGTTCATCCTTTCATAACTTGATCCCACATAATAAAGGGCATCAACAAGATCAGGATGCTTCGGAAATCTCTGGATAAGCGAGGTATAATGCCTGATGGTATCTTCAAATTTATAAAGCGAATAATAGCATCGCCCGATTTCGAACTGGGATTTTGCTTCATATTCGGGGTCACCCGAAGTCCGGGCTATCTTGCTGAACTGATTAAGGGCTTCCTGGTATTTTTCCTGTGAGAACAGACTGACGGCGTTGTAGTATTCCTTTGCCAGATCACTCGCATCCACGCCTCCTGCTGCGGGACGGGGCGGAGGCTCTGCTGCGCCTGCGCCGGCCTGGGGCGGAGGAGCATATGCCTGCCCGGGCTGCAGCCCCTGACTCCGGGATTCGGCAAGTTCGATATTCTGGGTGGCCTGCGCTGCAAATCTTCCTGATGGATAATATGTAAGGTATCGTCTGAATACATATAATGCTTCCGAATACTTTCTTACGTTAAGATAATATTCGCCTATTTTATAAAGTCCGATTTCGGGGTTGGAATTCTGTTCGCCTTTTGACAGCAGGTTACGGACCTGAAGCTGAAGCCTTCTGAGCTGGTTTGAAAATACCTTGAGCATTTTCATTATGATTCTTGTATTTTTGACTGCTATTGCTTCAAACTCGGGAACGGAAAATATCAGCATAGCAGAATCCTTGATAACCATGGCGGTTTCTTCACGCGGATATTTTCCCAAAGCGGATTTTACACCGAAAAACTCACCGGTTTTTATTATTTCATTAATCTCCTGGCCGGTCTCAACATCATCATATTTGAGATTGACAGCACCGGTGTTCAGAATATAAA
>CAZKOK010000705.1:0-1607 GCA_964554355.1 uncultured Spirochaetia bacterium
TTGAATTGTCTGATGGAAAGACGGTTTTCCTGAAATCCAACAGCAATAAGTACAGGAAAATGTTCGCAAGAGAAGCTGAAGGTCTGGGACTTCTTAATACCGACGAAGGCCCAGGGGTCCCGAAGGTATATGCAGTCAAAGAGACGGAAAATCATCAGTATCTGTTCATGGAATGCATAAAATCTTCCGCAAAGGAAAAGAATTTCTATATTAACTTCGGGAGAGCTTTTGCCGCGCTTCATAAAAAAAGTCATTCGGATTTCGGTCTGGATTCGGATAATTATATAGGCAGCACAGTACAGAAAAACTCATGGAATAGAAGCTGGACCGGTTTTTTTGCAGAAAACAGACTGCTTTTCCAGTTTGAACTTGCCTGCAGGCATTATACAGAAGCCGTAATTTTAAAAACGGGTATGGATAGCATTATACGTAAAATAAGCGATATTCTGCCTGAGCCCGGCCGGCCGTCGCTTCTTCATGGTGATTTGTGGAGCGGTAATTACATGACTGATGAGCAGGGGAAGGCTGTTTTAATTGATCCGGCTGTATATTACGGGCATTTCGAAGCCGATCTTGCAATGACAGAGCTTTTCGGAGGGTTCAGTCCGGATTTCTATAAAGGTTATAATGACGTAACCGAAATCGACAGATCATACAGGAAAAGAAAAGACCTGTATAATCTGTATCACCTGCTCAATCATCTTAATCTTTTCGGATTATCATATCTGGGGTTATGCAGAAGCATTATATCAAAATATGCCTGATGCAACTATTTTTTTGCAAATTTACCCTTGATCTTAATGGCAATAAAAATAACGGAGGGAAGTACAAGAAGGCAGCCTGCCGCAGTAGTAAGGAGTGCTGTGGCAACAAGAAAACCAAAATATATAATCGGCTTGAAACTTGCAAAGCAGAGTATGAAAAGGCCGGACACAATGGATAATGTGGTAAGTGCTATCGGCCTTCCTGTTATTTCCAGGGTTTTTCCGATAACCAGCTGAATATTTAATGGATGCTTTTTTATCTGTTCACGGAATTGTATAAGGAAATGGATTGAATTATCAACGCCCACACCTATTGCCACGGAAAATACCATAATTGTTGTCATATCAAAAGGTATATTCAGTATAATCATGCACAGATAATTGACAATAATACCAGTAGCCAGCGGGATCAGTGCAGCCAGAGCATAATAAAAAGACCTGAATGCAATTGCAGTGATAAGGAAAATTGCGGCAATCGATATTATCAATGAAGTCTTCTGATCTGATTTCATGAGATTCCCGACAGACAGATATCTGAGGCTTGAACCCCATACTTCAACTGTAACACCTTCCGGCAGCACTGATTTTTCAATATTAATCTGATCAAGTATTCTTTCAAAATCTGATAAAATCGGCATTGTTTTGTTTTTAGAGTTATATACGCGGAGGGAAATCGTAACTGATGAAAAGTCTTCATTGACAAGCCGTGTTATAGCTGAATTGCCAGACTGCCTGGATTTAAGCAGACTGAACATTTTCTCAAAATACCTGATCATGGATTTTTCAGGTATGGAATACTCACCTTCAACAAGTTTGTTCCCGAGTCTCAGGTATGATGTAAAA
>CAZKOK010000706.1:0-1601 GCA_964554355.1 uncultured Spirochaetia bacterium
TCCCGTTCCTGTCGGAAAAACAGATTTCTGACCGTCTGCTTGAAAGAAAAAAAACTGCCCGGGAAAACACGAAATACCTTATTACTGATCTGGATGACATCCCTGAAAAAGATTATATCAGCTTTACCGTTGAAGATGGTTTTATGTGCTTCAGAAAAAAACTGCTTGCCGAAGGATATCCTGTTGATAAACTGCCGATGAAAGGAAACCCGCGGGACAAACATGCCCGGCTTTTCCACATTACGGAAATGGAAAAAGTGTTCAGGGAATATCAGTCTGATACAGGATTGTATTTCGAAGTCCAGATCTGGAACCTGGAAATTCTCAATGATATTCTTGAAAACAAAAGATTTGTCGTAAAAACTCTTTGATAATGTTAAAATTATATTTCCGAAAATTGAAGGAAACCATATGAAAACTATTTACACCTGCTTTCCCGGCGGAAAAAATAAAGCACTTTCACTGAGTTATGATGACGGCAAAACAGCCGACCGAAAGCTTATAGAATTATTAAACCGTCATGGCATAAAAGGAACATTTCATCTGAATTCCGGCCTGATGGGAAAAGATGACAATGTTTCTGCCGAAGAAGCCGGTAAACTTTACAAAGGACATGAAATTTCAGCCCACTCCTTTTCACATCCCACAATTGCCAGATGTCCAGGAGAGCAGATCCTGCAGCAGATTATGGAAGACAGAAAAAGGCTTGAGGAAATCGCCGGATATACCGTCCGCGGATTCTCTTATCCCAACGGCTCCTGGAGCAGCGAAATGGTTTCCATGCTTCCGCACCTTGGAATTAAATACGCAAGACTTGTCGACACCACCGGTCATTTTTACATAAGTGATGATTATCTGACACTCAAAACAACCTGTCATCATAATGACAATCTGCTGGAAAGAACAAAAGAATTCTGCGCCCTCTCCAGAAAACAGTACCTGTACTGGTTCACAGTCTGGGGCCATTCCTGGGAATTTGAAGTAAATAAAAACTGGGCCCTTGCTGAAGAATTCTGCGGTACCATCGGCGGACGTGATGACATCTGGTATATGACAGTTATCGGTATGGTTGATTATATGGAAGCTGCAAAAAGACTGAATGTTTCCATCTCGGGAGCGTTTGCAGAAAATCCCTCAGCCATCTCTGTCTGGATATCTGTTGATGGCAAAATCCATGAAATTCCGGCGGGAGAAAAAGGCATCCTGGCTTAACTGATCCGGAAGGCTGCTTTTTGTCCCTGCTGCGGTTTTGTCCGCTTACCACTCAATATTATCTATATAAATATCTCCGGACCAGTTCTCGGCTTTTTCAGGTTTTTCAATCCACAGCCCGATATCGCCGAGTCAGATGTTCTGCCAAAAGGATTGTTCTTTTCTGGCTGCAGGATGGACAAAGATAAAATCCCTTGCAGCTGAAAGGCCGAAAGTAAGCAAAGCTTGTTTTCAAGGGATTACTATTAGGGCAATAATCAAATAATCATGGCCGCATTCAGGGTTTGTGCAGCGGATTCTGGCTATGCCGTAAAAGTAATTACCGCAGGAAACGAACTTTTTGCCGACTTCTTTGATGCGCTCAAGATTGAATTTACCGTATTTGTCAG
>CAZKOK010000707.1:0-1600 GCA_964554355.1 uncultured Spirochaetia bacterium
CCCGAAAAAAGGATTTCTGAAACAAGGGAAAAACCGGCTTTTTTCCGGAAGTCCCGCAAGGGCAAAAGCATCAGCCATTTTGTACAGTCCGGCTGAAACCGCAAGGCTCAAAGATCCTGCTCCATTTGAATATCTTTATTTCATTTTCAGAGATTCCTTACCGTCAGAAAAGTGAAGATTATGCTGCGCTGATCATTTTTGCTGCTCCGGTTTTTTTAGAAAAGCTTCTATCCGTAAGGCAATTTCATCAAAATGTGACACAGGCGTGTGACCTTCGCCTTCTATTGTCATCAGTTCATTATAAACACCAAGATCATTCAGCTTTTCAGAAAGTGTTATGCTGTTTTTATATGGAACAGATTGATCGTCCGTACCATGAACAATCAATGCCGGCGGAAAATCCCGGGTTAAATGATTTACCTGGCCAAAAGGCGACCCCCAGAGATCAATATTTGCAAATACAGCAGGGGTCTGTTGTGTTGAAGAATATTCAGCCGCGGCCCATATGCTTATCATTCCTCCCGAAGAACCGCCGGCTATAATCAAGTGATTTAAATCCAGTGAATATTTATTTTTATTCTTTTTAACCCACTCAATTGCCCGGAAAGTATCATCTATACTATTTGAAACCGTCTGTTCCCAGTCTGCAAACGGGTCTTCATATGTCCTGTAATCCGGAGCTATGCAGAAGTATCCTTTTTCCGCAAAATATTTACAGAACCTGACTATATAATCCTGTTCCTTATCAACAAAAGGCAGGAATTCACCTCCATGCAGCCATACAATCGGTTTTAGCTTTTTTTCTTTTTTTACTCCGGGTTTGTATGCATCAAGGCGCAGTATAAATGTATCACCCTTAAAAAAGGCAATATCTTTTTCTATCTGAATATTTCCTTCGTTAATTACTTCAATTTTGCTTTTTTCCCGGTTTTTACATGATATTGCTGTACTTATCAATATTGCCGGTATCAGCAGAAATATTGCTTTTTTTAAAATGTTTTTTTTGCTCATGAATATTCTCCGGCCGACTTTTATTGTTTTTATGATATATCATTTGTTTCTCAAGTACAATTATTTTTTGTCCGGACAGCAGAATCATAATTCCTTTTATAAATACTTCTGTTGATCGTGACCGGGTTTACCTCATTCAGGGGTAATTGTTCATCAACCTTTCAGCGGCTCTCAGCGCCTGAAATCGGACGTGAAGGTCATGTACGGATTCGCTGTCGCGGACCTGCTTGAGGATGCCGGCGCAGCCGGCTTTATCTTCCAGTTATTGACACTAAAAGTTTTTACTCTTGCTTTAGAAAACAAACGAACTTTACTGTGATCAGTTTTTCACCCTGCTTCTCCTTGAGCTCCTCAAACTTTGCAGCCACGGCTGTTTCATCATGATAAATAAAAGGGGAGAATGGCCGCCCGCTCCCTCCGGTCGCTGGATTCCGCGGATTAACGCGGAAAAGATACAAGTACTGACAGCTATTAATTTATATAATCATTTACAATGCGTTTTATACATAAAGATTTTTCTCTGAAATTAAATAATTATGGTAAAAGATCCGCGTTAATCCAGCGAGTGAAACGAGCGGGCGGCTATATT
>CAZKOK010000708.1:0-1595 GCA_964554355.1 uncultured Spirochaetia bacterium
TGCTGAACTTGCTGCGCTTAAAGAGCGTGATACGATAAAACTCAAAGATAAATTTTCGGTAATCCGCAGAATTGGAATGGGAATAATCTGCTATGGTTTCGGTATTGCCGTTGCGGCGACAGGGCTTATTCCGGAAAGCGTATCGGGTCTGCAGAACATGTTTATGGAACTGACTGTGCCACTGTCCATCCCGCTTCTGCTTTTTTCGGTAAATATCAGACGCTGGGTCCGTCTGGCAGGGAAAACGGCCCTTGCTGTCGCAGGCATGTTTGCGGCCGTACTTGCGGCTGTAGCTGTTGCCTATATTATTCTGGGAAGAAATATGGATGAAGGCTGGAAAGTCGCAGGAATGGCCATCGGTGTTTATACGGGAGGCAGCGCCAATCTGAACGCAATTGGATTCGCCCTGGGAGCATCCGGAAATACGCTTGTACTTACCATAACAACTCTGGGTATGCTGGCTTCGCTTCACCCGAAAGTTCATAATACACATAAAGCATTTCAGCTTGGCCGGTATTTTGTAATGGTTTTTTGCGTAGTTGCAGGTTCGCTTGCTGATGTGCGGGTTCTTCTTTCGGCAGCACCCGGAATACTTCTTTTCATAACGATTGTTGTATACGGAAGCCGGCTCCTGCACCTGCTTTTCTGCAAAATCTTTTCAATTGATACCGATACAGCAATCATTAACTCGGCTGCGGCCCTGTTTTCCCCGCCGTTTGTTCCTGTTGTCACCAATGAACTTAAAAACAGGGAAATCATTGTTTCCGGGCATAATCGCAGGATCAATCGGTTATGTTGTCGCTAATTATCTGGGGATTTTTTATGCGCATTTTCTGAACAGGCTGTTTTAATTCATGAAATTCTTCAGAATAATTGAATCATATTCATTATTTTCGGGAAGATATTCGGTTATTCTGAGCTGCCGCTCCATATCGGAATTTTTTCCACCAATCAGGAATATCCGCCCCTTTATATTAAAGGCATAAAATCTCTGATTCGGTTCCGGGAGATCTTTTATTTCTTTTATGTCCAGCTCTCCGTCAAGATTGCCTATCCGGTATGAATCGGAAAGGACCCCCCTGTTCCATCCTCCGAAAAGGAAAATCTCATCTTTATACATAACAGCGCTGCTTCTGGTTACAGGACGGGGAAGCTCGCCTTGTTCTGTCACACTCATGTTTTTCATATCGAAGACATAATAATCCTTAAGAATCTCACCGCCGGAGGTTTCCCCGCCGAAAATATATACTTTATCACCTTTTGCAGCCAGACCGAAGTTAAGCAATTTTGCAGGGAAACGTACAATACGGGAAGATGTTTCTTCCGACGGCTTGATTTTGAGTATCCAGCTGCGGTCCTCCTTTCCGTCCCAGCCTCCAAGATAATAGAGACTTCCGTTATACGGGAAAAGACTTCCGTAACTGAGTTCAGTGTCCAGGCTGAAACTGTGTTCCAGTTTTCCCCTTTTGAGATCCAGCACATGGATTTCGGAAGAATAATCATCTTTCTGATATCCGCCGGCAAAATATGCCTTTCCGTCAAGCACGGCTGCAGCCATGGATATGGCAAGGACCGGCAGGTCTGCAATTCTTTTA
>CAZKOK010000709.1:0-1586 GCA_964554355.1 uncultured Spirochaetia bacterium
GGATGCATCCGATACGATCACAGACCTGCTTCAGTTCAAGGGAAGAATAGCTTGAGCCGTTGTCTACGTAGAGCTGTGCCGGGAGTCCTCTTTTGTAAATAGCTGAACGGAAAGCTGAGATCAGGTCGTATGCGGTGTCGGAAGAGAAGAACTCCGCATGGCAGATGACTCTTGACGCATCATCAAGAAAGGCGATCAGTTTTGCCTGAACTTTGATTCCTTCATGGTCAATGTATGGCCCGAACATTGTGTCTGCCTGCCACAATTCGTTGGCATACTGCATGGAGAAAGCCATCCTGCGTTTGACCTGTTTCCCGGGATCATCGGCAAGCAGATCATACTCCCTGATAAACCTGTAGAAACCTGTCTGGGAAATCTGTTTCGCCGAGAGTATTCCTTTCTGAATACAGGCCCTGTAAAGATCTATTCTTGTGAACTTCCGGTGGTGAAATTCCGGGAGCACAAGATTGATTGCTTCCAAAAGCTCCTCAGGAGTTATTTTTCTGACAGAGCCCTTGTCCGATCTGGTCTGAATATCCAGACCGGTAACACCCCTGCTTTTGTATCTGTAGTACCAGGTTGAAATGGTCCTCCATGTAAAACGGCGCACATAACCGTCTTCATCCATAAATTCCTGTTTCGCTACAGCCTTGATACGCTGTTCCCGGGTCTTTCCCGGCGCGTAATCAATGGCAGTCAGAATCCTGAGTTTCAGGTAGCTGGACGGATGTTTCATAAAATCCTCCTTTCTAAAAATATGGATGAACTGTAATGCCGCTTTAAAGGAACGGTCTATCGCCGCAAATCTGTTGTCGGGTTATATCCCTGTTTGATAACCGAAAGCTTTTAATATTTTCTGATTGTAAATTGGTAATAACTGATGAGATTTTTGGTAATGCATCCGGTTCAGGCAGCAGTACCAATCAGGAAATCAGACTGGAATTCAAACTGAAAGCGGGCGGCGGGACAGAGTTTGTTCTTCTTAAGAACAAGAAGGTGACAGATCGTCTGTTTAAGCGGATCAGATTCATCCTTTAGATCCGGAGGCTTTTCAAGCTGCTGCAACAGAGTTCTTATGTGCGGTTGACTGATTTTGAATAAGCGGAAAAAATAGAATACCGACATATTATTTCCGCGGTATCTGCATTTGACAAACGATTCTGTTTTTGTATTACCTGTAAAAAAAGAGTAAAACATGTTCCATATCTGAATTGCCGAAATATGTCTGTTCGGCAGAACCTCTGCCTTATAGATGGAAAAGGTATGACCGCAGCCTTTCTTTTTTCCTCTGTTGCTGCAGAAGATTCTATGACCTCTTATACCATTTGAATAATCCGAATACAGATAACCGTGCAGATTAAGGAAGCCCCTTTTGCTGCAATGCGGGCATTGAAACAGTTTTAGATGGGCATGTACCTTTTCCTCGAAACCATTTTCTGAAATGTAAAACCTGTTTATAATAATGATAATTTTACCAAATCCATCAAAACCATATTACCAAATTAAGGCTGTAATAAAATTATCGGTTTATGATAGTATTTATGTAAAATCAGTCGTTTTTTAGGATGGTAGTTTGGGAATGGACA
>CAZKOK010000710.1:0-1581 GCA_964554355.1 uncultured Spirochaetia bacterium
TCAGACTGCTGACAAAGCAAAAACCCATCGGGAATTTACCTGATGGGTTTTTTGTTGTAGAATTCTGACAGGGAGAGGAAAATGTTAACAAAATCAGAACCTGTGCAGAATGAAATGGAAACGGTAATACTGGAGGAACTTGTTCCAGCTGACCATTTATTAAGAAAAATCCGTAAAACCATAGATTTTTCATTTATTTATGAGAAGACAAAAGGACTGTATTGTCCTGACAACGGAAGACCTGCAATCGATCCAATAAAGTTGTTTAAAATATTATTCATTGGTTATTTGTTTGGGATACGAAGTGAAAGGCAAATAATTCAGGAGATACAAGTCAATGTCGCTTACCGTTGGTTTCTCGGCTACAATCTTACAGATAAAATCCCGGATGCCTCAACGATAAGTCAGAACAGACGCAGACGATTTAACGAGACGGATATTGCACAGAATATATTTGATGAGATTGTCAGACAGGCAATAAAACATAATCTTGCTGAAGGCAAGACACTGTATACGGATTCGACACATCTGAAAGCGAATGCCAATAAAAACAAATTCATAAAAGAGGAACGTGAAATATCTACGAAACCCTACCTGGAAGCTCTTGATAAAGCGATCGAGGAAGATCGGGAACGACACGGGAAAAATCCCTTAAAAACTAAAAAAAAACTCCGGAACTGAAAGAGAATAAGATAAGCACAACGGATGCGGACAGCGGTTATATGGTTCGTGATGGAAAACCGAAAGGATTTTTTTATCTTGACCACAGAACCGTTGACGGAAAGTGCAATATCATTACCGATACCCATGTTACTGCGGCAAATATCCATGACAGCATTCCGTATCTGGAAAGGCTGGACCATCAGCGAAAGAAGTTTGGATTTAATGTTGAGCATGTTGGGCTTGATGCAGGATACTATACCCCTGCGTTGTGCAAAGGATTGGATGACAGGGCTATCTTCGGGGTTATTGCATACAGAACGCCGAATCATAAAAAAGGGTACTTATACAAGAGACAGTATAAATATCTGCCCGATGAAGATTGTTACCTGTGCCCGGAGAATCAGAAACTAAAATATAAAACGACTAATAGGACCGGGTATAGAGAGTACTGTTCCAACCCTGATATCTGTAGAGGATGTCCATCACTGAATAAATGTACTAACTCCCGAAATCAAATCAAAGTTGTAACCCGACATGTTTGGGATGACAGTAAGGAACGAATAAATCAGAATCGTCTGGAGCCTGAAGGGAAAAAGATTTACTCGCGAAGAAAAGAAACAATTGAGAGAAGTTTCGCCGATGCCAAACAGCTGCATGGTCTTAGATATGCCCGTTATCGTGGATTAAACAAAGTGTATGATCAATGTCTATTAACAGCAGCTTGTCAGAATATGAAAAAGATCGCCAATATGGTGGCATAAAGCCCCAGAAAAGATGCATATAATAAAGAAAAAGTGCTTAAAAAGGATTCCTTTACAAGGAAAAGTAGAACTATATTCCAAAAGATACCTGAATATTTCTTATTTTTGTCAAAGAAAGAAAAACCCGCCAAAAAAAGGCGGGTTTGTCATTAGTCTG
>CAZKOK010000711.1:0-1546 GCA_964554355.1 uncultured Spirochaetia bacterium
AGTACAGGGAATATTTCCCTGTCAATTTCGTTGTATTTATGGTCCTTTGTCCAGAACCTGTAATCAGTGGCAAAGCGCGCAAAATTGAGGCTGCAGGATTTCATGAAATCAAGGATACGGGAATCGGCCTTTTCCGGGACTTTCCCTTCTTCATATACGTACATCGACTGGAAATTAAATCCGTATCTGGTCATGAACTACTCCTGAGAAAAACCGGTTTCTTCGACTTATCATGACTGCTTCAGTCTGTCAATAAAAATCGTTCTACTTGTCTTCATTTGTAAATAATAATCCGGATCAGGTATTCTGTCTGCATAAAAATCTGTACAATGTCTGTATGTCTGATTTATATAAAATCAGTATAAATATCAGGAGCCTTGTGGAAACAGTCCTTGCAGAAGGAAGTCTCTCGGAAATCACTCCTTTTGTAATGTCCGCCGTCGAAGGAATAAAAGTACATCAGCAGTATCAGAACAGGGGCATCGAAGGCTACCAGGCTGAAGTTCCCCTGAGCAGTGTTTTCTGCACGGATAATGTTGAACTGACTGTGTCAGGAAAGGCAGATGGAATTTACCGGGATGATACAGGACGTGTTCATATTGAAGAAATCAAAACCGTAAAATCTGACCCTGATCTGATGGATAATGAAGGCTTCATGGTGCATTGGGCGCAGGTGTTTATGTACGGCTGGTTTTACTGTATCCAGAACAGTTCCGGGGAAGCGGTTATTGATCTTGTTTATTACAGCAGAAGGCTGCACCGCGATAAAGTCTTTTCACGGACAATGACCTGTCTGAAGCTTGAGGAATTCTGCCGTCCGCTTGTTGAAGAATATCTTGAGCGGCAGGACCTGCTGGAAAGCAGGAGGAAAAAGCTGTGTGCCGGTCTTGCCGGTCTGGATTTTCCTTTCAGGATTTTCCGCAAAGGGCAGAGGGACTTTTCCAAAGTGGTGTACCGGGGAATTCGCGACAAAAAAATTACTTATATTGAAGCACCTACCGGGACCGGAAAAACCATGGCTGTGCTTTATCCCGCACTCAAGCTGCTTGGGGAAGGAAATGCCGAAAAAATATTTTTCCTGACGGCAAAAAACTCGGGAGCCGATGCGGCCGAGAAGGCAGTAGACATCCTGAATGAAGCGGGCGCCGGAATAAATCGTGTAACGATAACGGCAAAGGCAAAAATCTGTTTCATGCTTGATTCGGAAAAGGGGAGGCAGGTTCCTCCCTGTTCACCGGAAACCTGTGAATATGCCAGGGATTATTTTACAAAAATCCGGGAAGCTGCCGGCATTGTTTTCAACGAGAACAGTTTCGGCAGGGAGAGAATCGAACAGGCTGCAGAAACGTATAAAGTCTGTCCGTTTGAACTCTCTCTGGATTTGGCCCTTTTTTCGGAAGTGATTATAGCCGATTACAATTATGCTTTTGATTATGGAGCAAGCCTGAAAAGGTTTTTCCGGCAGGGTAAAAGAGATTATGTGCTTCTGATAGATGAAGCCCATAATCTTGTCAACAGGGCGCGCGACATGTTCTCCGGCACTGTC
>CAZKOK010000712.1:0-1513 GCA_964554355.1 uncultured Spirochaetia bacterium
CATCTGCATAAATAGAATCCACTTCTTCCATTCCGCCCTTTTCGATCTGTTCTTCGAAAACATCTCTTTTTTCAAGCCATGCCTTGGCAATCGCTTCAAGTTTGTCATCAGCATCAGGAACTTCCATTTCATCGGCAATTGACTGTATATGACCCTGAACTATTGGAGGGACTTGATCAAAATATTCTCCCATTATTTACTCCTTGCATTTGTTGTGTTGTTTTTAATAATTTTAGACCCTATAGATAAAAAGTCAATCAGTAATTCATAAAAAAAACAAAAGCGTACCAAACGGCATATGCAAAACAGCAGTTTTCTCACGGAAATTAACGGAATTCCGGTTTATTTTTCCTCAAAGCCCGAAATAATATTTTTATACTCCAGTTCGGTGAGTTTCCGTTCAAGAGTTTCGTGCTGTGAATCATCAAAGAAAAAAATCTTTGCAGGTTCGGGCTGGAGAGGGAATTCGGCAATTATGCTCTTACCGGAACAGACTGACAGTTCATAAGGCATATATCTGTATAAAACGATTTTGTTCTGATGCCAGGCATCAATATTCAAAGACAGACTGTAATTTCCGGTTAATCCGAAAAAGTCTCTGCTGATTTTTACTGAAATTCTTTCAATATCTGTTTTGGGTATTCTGCCCTTTATTCTTAAAAATATGTCAGAAAAATGATTAAGAAGATGTTCCAGAGAACTGCATATAAACTCTATTCTCTGGCTGTATTTGTTAATAACAAAAAATCCGTTTTTCATCTAATCCTCTTTTAATCCTCTTTACAGGAAAAATTACTCAATAAGATCAAAAGCCATCAGAAGCAGGGAGTAGAAACGTGGTGTGAGCTGTTCCTTTTCTGAAATATAAACCTGATGGATTATCCTGTTTTTTGACAGATCGTGGAAATTTACCACGGGCGGATCGGAATCTATATGATCAAGATAGAATCGGACATCAATTCTTTTCTTCTGTATTTTAAATCCTGCAAACACAGCGGATTTCCTGAATTTAATATCAGATGTATCTGCAATAATGTCAAAATCAGCGAATTCCTGTATTTTATTTTCAATTTCACTATAGAGCTGTACAAGTTTTGCATCAGCTTTATCAAGATGAATGTTTACGGGATAAGCAGTACAGGTATGCGCCTGACCTTTATTGCGGAATATTTTTTTGCATTCAGGACATTCCCATGACATAAATATCCCCTTCTGCTAAAAACCCGCAGAAAGCGCAATACTGCAGATGTTATTAATGGTTAAGGCTTTAAGATATGCATCCCTGATATCTTTGCCGAATGTAAAAACACCATGACCGCGGATAATCAGTCCTCCCGAGTCAATATAATCAATAATCTTTCCCGGAAGGTCCGGGGCAGCCGGTGATTTTGCAGTATCAATAATAAAAAGTGAAGGAAAATAAAAGGAACCTTCAAGATTTTTCGGTTTTATAAACTGTTTTTTTACAATCAATGACAAAAGATAAGCCCGGCCCTGAGTACCTTGAAGCATT
>CAZKOK010000713.1:0-1505 GCA_964554355.1 uncultured Spirochaetia bacterium
AACAGAAAAAAAGCCGGGACTACCGCCAGGGTAGGGCAGAAAGTAGAAAAAATTACGGTCGAAATCCAGCAGTCTCCGGATAAAAAGACATATTACATGATAATTGACGATCAGAAGCATTTTTTTACCGATTCCGAAATGGCAAAAGTTGTCAGGCTGTGCATCAAACCGGACATAAAAAGTGATGCAAAGCGTTTTCTTTTTCAATACCTTGACAAGGAGCGAAAGGAAGTTCTGATGGACCATGGAATCAGCGTCAGAAACCATCCTTTCTTTGAAGCTCTGTTTTATGAGGTGCGGTCCAAATTTTCATTGAAGGATTAATTGAACCACAGAGTGCACAGAGTTTTTGTTGGAAGCTTAATCAGCATCCGTGATGGTGTCTTTTTATTCAAATACTATTTAGGGGTCTGGGAAAAACCAAAAAAGAATCCTTCGACTAAAAAATAATCTCTCACGGCAGTCCGGCTACCTCCCAATAACCAAAGTCCCTCAGTGTCCTCTGTGGTTTTTTCCATTAATGTAACTGTGAAAACCGAAACCGTATACTGTAATTTCAAATAAACGTTCAGGCAGCTCCCTTCTTATGAGCAGGGTTTACCGGGCAGTTTATGTTGCGGCATATTTTACACAGAGAGAGCCTGATAACGGCAAATGATATTCCCATCACAATCCAGAAGATGATGAATAACGGCAAATGCTGAAATAGCCAGTACTGGGGCAGCAGGGCAAGTATGCCGAGAGGGATAAGGCAGGTAACTTCTTTTTTGCTGTAGGGCGCAGGCTTTGATACTCCAAACAGTTTTGATGTTATTATTCCCGGGAAAATATGAATGCACATACCCTCTGCCGCATGCGGACATTTTCGGCAGAAAAAATAGAAAATGTTTATGAATGACAGGGGCAGAAGCACGGCATATACAATACCAAGCCATATGGAAACTGAAAAAAGTATAATATCGGCTATTATCATTACTGAAATGGGCAAAAGAATAGCCAGAAGGCCTGTAATTCTGTTTTTCATATTGATTTCCCTTTTTTTAGTAATGCCGCAGACAGAATATTATTTTGCTGTCTGCAGCATTTAATATTTATTTTTTCTTTCTGCTTCCCCAGGAATCAAGCGAGAGTCTGAGTTTTTCCTTTACCAGTACCAGCAGAGCCGAATGCATGAAGATTGAGAAGGTGAATGCCAGGGCAAGGGCTATGGAGATAACAATTCCCGTCGAACGCATTGCCCGCATAACTGACGGGATAAAGGATGCAAAGCCGATTATGGTTGTCAGGGTAGTCATAAGAATGGCTTTTCCGATCCTGTTTATTACAAGAGTAATTGATCCGGGACCTTCAAGTCTGTAACGGTGACTCAGGTGTATGGCATCATCTATTCCTATTCCAATCAGAAGCGGGACCGCTATAATATTCACAAAGTCAAACCTTATGTTGAATATGGCCATTATTCCAAACAATGAAAACATGGCCGCAGCCAGCGGCAGCATTGTCAT